>WQXJ01000009.1 GCA_009784895.1 Micrococcales bacterium
CCGCCATCGGGCCCATACTTCGCTCCCCGGTCAATGTAGACCTCTGAACAAGGCCCGGCCGGCCCGGCTTGTCCGGTTGACCAGTAGTTGTCCTTGATGCCGCGCCGCTGAATCCGTTCCGGGGCCAGGCCGGCAATTTCGCGCCAAAGCCGGGCGGCTTCGTCGTCGTCCTGAAATACCGTCACCCAGATCTTGTCTGGGTCGAAGCCCAAAAAGCCGTCGCTCTGGCTGCCTGTAACCAACTCCCAGGCGTACTCGATGGCGCCGGCTTTGAAGTAGTCGCCAAAAGAGAAGTTGCCGTTCATCTGGAAGAAGGTGACGTGGCGGGTGGTTTTGCCAACCTCTTCAATATCCCCTGTGCGGACACACTTTTGCACCGAGGTGGCCCTGGGCCACGGCGCTGGCACCTGGCCCAACATATACGGGATGAACGGCACCATGCCCGCCACGGTAAACAGCAGGGACTTGTCTTCGCTGATAAGTGAGGCGGAAGGTACTAGGGCGTGGTCGTGGGCGGCAAAATAGTCCAAGAAGCGCGAACGGATCTGGCTGGTCTGCACGTTATTCCTCCGTTTGGCCGGTTAGCAGAGCGGCCCGCAGCTCAGCCTCCCGCCGCTTGGCCGCCTGGCGAACTTCGCCAACCAAACCGGTGGCGGCTTGGGTCGCCTGGCCCAGGCTTTGGCCCAAACCCTCAGGGCTCAGCGCCTGGGTGGCGCGGCGGACTTGACTGGCTATCAGCACAGCCAGACCGGCGCCAAGACCCAGACCTAGAGCAATCCAAAGGCCGCGGCGCATTTAGCTGTCCTTCTTCCCGCGTTTGGTGAAAGTGGACCGGACCGCAT
Source organism: Micrococcales bacterium (assembly GCA_009784895.1). Taxonomy (NCBI): domain Bacteria; kingdom Bacillati; phylum Actinomycetota; class Actinomycetes; order Micrococcales; species Micrococcales bacterium. Next base: position 843 of record WQXJ01000009.1, read on the forward strand.
AGGTGAAGGCGGCCAGGCGGATCAGCGGGCCACCAACCGTGGCGCTAAACAGCGCCATCATGGCCGAGACGTTTTGTGTGACTTCGGCTGTGGCTGTGGTGATGGTGTCGACCTTTTCGAGTTGTGAATTGGTCGCCTCAACTGTGGTGGCGGCTTCATCCAAGATTGGCACAGTGTGTTCGGTTAGCTCTTTGACCGATTTGGTGGCCTGTTTGAAGACGCCCCCTAACCGCATTACTGGCACCGCCAGGAAGCCAACTAGGGCCACAAAAGCAATCGCCGCGATCAAACCGGCCACGTCGCCAACGCTCATTGCATCCTCCTTAGCGGGAGTAGTGCTCCACCACTAGTTGCACATCGCAGGTGATTGGAACCTCAGCCCGCTTGGGCCGGCGCACCAGCTGGGTGCGTAAACGCTCAAGGTTGACCTCCAAGTATGGCGGCACCTCGGGAAGGACATCACGGTGGGCGCCAGCGGCGGCCACCATGAAAGGCGTCATCGTCTGCGACTTGGGTTTGATCATCAAGACCTGACCGGGCTTGACCCGAAGGGAGGGACGGTCGACCAGCTTGCCGTCTACCAGCACGTGGCGGTGGGTGACAACCTGGCGGGCTTGGAAGATGGTACGGGCAAAACCGCTGCGCAGCACCAAGGAGTCCAGCCGCATTTCTAGCAGTTCGACCAGGGCTTCACCGGTCAGCCCTGACTCTCTTTTGGCGTCATTGAAGGCCCGTTGGATCTGCTTCTCGCGCAGACCATATTGGGCCCGCAGGCGTTGCTTTTCCCGCAGCCGGACGGCGTAGTCAGACTCGGTCCGGCGCCGGCCGCGACCGTGTTCGCCTGGTGGGTAGGGGCGCTTTTCAAAATACTTGACCGCCTTGGGGGTCAAAGCCAGGCCCAAGGCCCTCGATTGGCGCACTTGGCGGCGGGCTTTGCGCACTGATGTCATCAGGTTCTCCTGTTCGTGTCTCTACGAAGAACATGCGGATATCCGCAAGTTGGGCCAACACTGTTTGGCTAAGGCCCCAGGTGTGCCGTTTGGGCACAACCGGCGGAAATACTACCAGGTGGCAGGCCAGGCTAATTCGTGGCTGGACCGGGCGGCATAGTCGGCACTGAGCGCAGGTGGCCATAGCGGGCGCCAAGGTTGGCGACCTGGGGCGAGGCTGACTGGTTGGCCACCAACCGGCCGCGTTCGCGAACTTGGCTGGCCAAAGCGTCGATTTGCTCTTGGCTGGGCGGAGCGGCCTGCCTATCTGGTGACAGCCTGATGACCTCCCAACCGCGGGGGGCTTTGAGCCGCTCGGCGTGTGCGGCGCAAAGGTCGTAGGCGAAAGGCTCGTCTTTGACGGCTAAAGGGCCAAGCACGGCTGTGGAATCTTGATAGACAAAGGTCAAAGTGGCCACCGGTTCGTTCTGGCACCTCAACCGCTCACATTTGCGCGCCCAATTCACCTGACCAAGATAGCTGGCCTGGTCTGCATTCCCGCGCCAACACGCGGCGGTGGGGTGTTGGTCAATAATCGGCGCCGATGCCGGGACTCGCCCTGGAACCGAACCGGCTATCGAGGCGCAATGCTCCTAGGCTGGCCTTGTGCCAACTGCCGAACCGATCGACCCAGCCGCTGGCCACGGCGAGGCGTCCTTGGGGCGGTCTTCCGCCTTGGGTGATGCTTCAGCCCCACCGCCCCTGCCTGTGCGTCGGGGCCGGCGGCGTGACCGCCGCGGTCGCGGCATCAGAGGACCGCTCCTGGCCCCGGCTCTGCCGGCCGCCAGGAGTCGAACTCAGATCTTTGACGACTACGTCAGGGCAGCGGTGGCTCGTCTGGCTCACCGCTGGGAAAGGCAGCTGCGGGCCATCGAAGTGGCGGTGGAAGAAGTGCCGGCCTCTGGCGGGGCGCCTTGGGAGACCGGCGTAGTTCTGGGGCGGGCCTTTCCAGCGGCCAATGCCATGCCGGCACGTATTGTGCTCTATCGCCGCCCAATTGAGGCCCGCGCCTCAAGTGGCGAAATGGGCGTCGCCGTTTTGGATGTGTTGGTCGAGGAACTGGCCCATTTACTGGGCCGCGACCCAAGCGAAATTGACCCTGGTTATCACCGCGACTAATCCTGCCAAAGCTCAACCTCGCGAACCGAGCGGCTGCGCCAGGCCCGCCAACGCTCTCTGAGGGGCGGGGCCAGGGTTGTTGCCAGGGATTGGCTCCGGGCATTTTTCTTTGACAATGCGCCAGCATTGTCCCAAGAAAAGGCGCGAGACAACGAGCCTGGTCCCAACCCGACCTTTTTTGGCCAGAGCTCAACTTCGCGGCTGTTGGTGCTGATTGGAGGGCGGCTAGTGGGCCGGGTAAACGTCGATATTGACGCCGGCCTCGCGGGTGCCGACCGGCACCAGGACAGTGATCAGTTCGCCGCCCGCGTCCGCCAGAGACATGACCATGGCAATGGCCACTTCGCCGGCGCCTTCGACGGTGTACTCAATCGCTTCGATCTCTTCTGCCGGTCCCAAGCTGGCCGGGTCGACCACCGCCATAGTGCCGGCTTCGAGCTCGATTGTCTTGGCCTGGCCGACAGGGCCATTGGCCCCGACAGCCTCGAGCTTGACCTTTGAGGCTTGTTCGGTGGCCACCGACACCCGGGCTTTGACTCCTGCCATCGGCATAGTCAAATAACCATGGCTACCGCCGGCCTGGGCCGGTGACCAAGCGAACTCTCGAGGTTTGTCTGGCCCGGTGTGGCGCACGGCCAAAGCGCTGGCCACGATTGGTTGGTCAGAAGTGATGGTGACGGCATAGACACCGGCCTCCAGGCCAGCCAGTGAAAGATCGGTTACAGTACCGGCCGCGATCCGGGCTTCGTCCAGGCCGGGTAGCGAGACCGGGCCTTTGGCTCCCCAGAGCACTACCGACACCACCGCCGCCGTTTTGTCCGGGTTCAGCACCCTGACTACGGCCGTGTCGGGATCGGTGTATTTCGACTCGCTGACGCTTACACCGGGCACCACCTGTTGTAGAGCTGGCGCGCTACCGGGCACCACCATGTCTACCCCGGCCGGCGTCAGGGCTTCAATCCGCGAGTGCTGCATCGACACCGCCAGCTCACCGCCGGTGGCGGTGACGCGGACGGCCAGGCGGGAGGCGTCTGGCACTATGCCTTCAAGCAGCACCGCCCGTTGTGACTGTGGCGGCACCACCAGGCCGGAGGTGCCAACGGCGTCGACTGGGCCGGCCCCGTCCCACAAGGCAATATCGGCCGCCACGGCGGTCAGACCCGGGTTGGTTAGTAGCAATCTGGTCGATGAACCGGTCTGGGTTGATCCGCCCACCAGGTAGACCTGAGCCTCGGGCAGGACACAACTCGAACCGGCCAGGGACCGCAGATCCTTGTCGTTGGCATGGATGACGACACCACCAGTGGCATAGGCCAACTCGTCTTCAGCCGAGCGGGCCGTGACCAGAACCGGGTCGGCGCCGGCTGAGTTGCTCAACAGGCCCAGTGGGCCGGCGATACTGTCAGTCTTGGTGCCGTCTATCGTGGACAGCTCACCCCCGGCCGGCCCGGAAACCACGACTCGCAGCACCGAGGTCATTTCAGAAGGGTAGGGGTCAAAGCGAGGGTCATAGGAAACCTCATCAGCCCCCTCGCCTGGCACTTTCAGCTCCGATGGGCAAACAACCATGGCAGCGCCAGGTGGTACGGCCACTGTCGTGGGAACAGGCGCGGCGCTGTCTAGAGCTGGCGCTCGGCGCTGGCCAAAGACCAACAGGCCAACGACTGAGGCCACCAACACCAGCGAGATCAGGGCCGCCAGCCCCACCCGTAGAGCTTTCACGGCGACTCCTGATCGTCTTGGGACTGCCGCCGTAGCGGCAACGCCAGAACCACGGCCAGCGCCAGTGCCAGGCCCTGGATCAGCCACCATGGCACTGCGCTTTGGTGCCAGACCTCGATTGAGCCACTGGCCCCAAGGGGCAATTCAAATGATTGCTGCCAAGCCTTGTCTTCGGCAGGCTGTAGAGCTTTGCCGTTTAGTGTGGCCCGCCAGCCGGCATCACGCCGCTCGGCCAAAACCAAGCGCAAATCGGCGCCGGTGCCGCCGCCTTTGGCCGCCGCCACCTGATCGGCTTGCAGCTCGGCTCTGAGGTGGTCACCGGGGCCGGTCGACAGCCCGACCGACTGATTGGGGCCGGCCACATGCAGTACCGCCACCTGATCGACACCGACTCCTTCTAACGGCAGGTTGCCTGGCGCCACCCGCCACAGGACGACGCTTTCAGTTTCAGTGATGCGGGCCAGCCCTGGAGTCGAATCGACCGCCGCCAGTAGCGCTGGATCGGATTGGACCCGTTCGACCAAAACGAAGCCGATCCCTGACATCGCCAATTGACGAGCCGCCGCACCGGGGTTGCGTGCCACAATCGCGGCTACCAGCTGGTTCAGGCTTTCGGTGGCGGCGTCATCTGGCCTGACAGTGCCCGGGATTGACTCCAGGCGGCGCCCGCCCAGCTGCCCCATGGGGGCGGCCATGTCGATACTGGCACCGCGCACCACCGACCAACTGAAACCCTGTTGGCTCAGGGCCAGAACTAGTGTGCGGGTGGCGTACTCACCCTCGGCTTCGCTGGCCGCAATAGCCGGCAAGGTGGCGTCGCGGCTGCGGTGAACCTCAAATGTGTCACCGCCAAACCAGGCCCAAACCACTACGGCCGAGCCGGCCAGTGGGCCCGCCAGCAGTGCGGCCAAGCCAACTGTGGCCAAGGCCCGGCGCAGGCGGTGGGATTTGGCCCCGGGTTCGCCAACCGCGCCGCTCAAAGCGGCCGCCGCCGCCATCAGCAGACCGAGCAAAACCAACGAGGCCGCGCCGCCACCCCAGGCCATGACAGTCTCTAAGCCCGTCACCGACACCGCCAACTGTTGGCCGGCCACTATCAAACCCAGACCAACTACCACCAGCAGCCAACCGATTCGGCCCGCCCGCCCGGCGGCCCCGGGCCTAACCAGCCCGGCCAAGGCCGCCACCACCACCAGCCCAACCAGCCCCACCGCCAAAGTGGTGACTAGGCCGGATGGGACAAAGCCGGGCAGGGTTGGTTCGGTGATGTAACCCAGCGCTCTAAGGCCCAGATGGCTGGGCTGATACGACACAGCCGCACCTGGATCAGCCAGCAGGCCACGCCATTGGCCTGCGGTGATGGCCTCAAGCAGGAGTGGTCCAAACAGGGCCAGCGCCGGCACCGGCACAAAGACCATCCGCCAATGCCTACCCTTTGGTGCAAATATGGCTACTACCAGAGCTAAGACCGTGCCGGGCAGAAGCAGCATGGGCGTGCCGGCGGCCGCCACGGCAAAGGCCAGGCCCGCCCCGGCCGCAGCCGCCACTGAGCCTGAACCCCAGGCCAACTCAGCCCGCTGGCCCAAGGAGACCTGCCCAGGTAAAGCCGGGCTGGCGGCATCGGACTGCTCGTCAACCACCGGCGGGCGAACGTCTAGGCGGTTGGCGCCCACTGCCCGGGCCACGCCAAGGGCCACATAAGGTAGGGCCGCATGCGTCAGAACCGCGCCCAACCGGCCAGCCTCCAGGCCCTGCCACAGCGCCGGCGAGGCAAAGTAAAACAGCGTCACCATGGCCCTGACCCAGGTCGAACGGCTGACGGCGCCGGCCGCCAACCAGGCACCAAAGGCCGCCACTAACGGCGCCAGCAGGCAGAGCACTTTGATCATCGTGTTACCGTCGCCCAAAGGCAGGCGGAAAATGGCCAAGACTGCGCTCAAAGGGTCGCCCGGCCCGCCCTGACCCAATTCGAATTGAAGCCAACCGCCGCCGGCCATGGACCACAGCTGGCCCGATCCGATCAACTGGGGCCCGGCCGCGCCGCCAACCAGAGTGCCTGGGCCCAGCCAGTGACCCAAGCTAAGCGAAGTCACCAGAACCACTACTAGAGCTAAAGCCGCCCCCATGCGGCGACGTTGGCCGGCCAAATGGCGCAACTCAGCGGCCTCAATATCGGTTGGGGCCAGACGTTGGCGACGCAAATCGGCCTGACTGAGGCGGCGATCACGCCGCTGGCGGCGGGCCTCACCCGAACTGATTTGCAGGTCACGCAGGGCCTCGCGACCGACTTGGCGTTCACGGGCGGCCACCCGCCGGGCCCTGATGACACGAGCCGGGCGGGCGAACACAGACGCCAGGGCCGTCAGTTCGTCTAGAGCCAGACCAAATTCCTTGGCGGCCAGGCGCCAAATCGAGCGCCCAAGGGCGGCCAGCAACCCCGCCAAGGCAATCACTGGCACCGCCCATAACGGCTGGTCGACCAGCTGGGTGTAGATCAGGGCGCGGCGCCGTCCACGGAAGGATCCACGCTGGTCCTTGACCGCGCTCGATTTGTCTCGCTCAGCCCAATAGGAAGCCTGTTCATGCAGCACTACGGCATTGGGAGCCACCACCACCCGTTTGCCGGCCAGGCGGGCCCGGCGGCACAGGTCAAGCCCGTCCCGAAACGGGCCCAGGGCGGGGTCGAAACCTGACAGGCGGACCCATTCCTCTAAGCGCATCAACATGCCGGCTGTGCCAACTCCGAGCACATCCTCGCGGCTGTCGTATTGACCTTGGTCAAGCTCCCCACTTTGACCTGCCGCCACCCGGCGGCCAAAAGGCGTGGTGGTTACCCCAACTTCAATCAAGCGGGTTGGGTCATCCGCCCTGACCTGCTTGGGACCGGCAATGGCCACTGAAGGCGCCCGCTCAAGAGCCCGGACCAGCTCTTGCAGGGCCTCCGGTTCGGGGTAGACATCGTCGTGCAGCAGCCAAACCAATCCGTCAGCCGGCCGGCCCTGCAAGCCGGCCGCTACGGCCTGGCCAAAAGTCCGGGCCTTGGAGGAATGCACCACCGTTAAGACCTTCGGTGGGATACCACAGCGCAGCGCCATTTCGCGTACCGCCGTGTCAGCTTGGGGGCCCGAATCGACCAGCACTACAGCGTCTGGTCGTGCCACCTGTCCGGCCAAAGCCACCAGAACTCGCGGCAGGTATGGCGAACGCCCGCGCGTGACAATGACGGCGGTGATGTTTGGCCGAGCGCGTCTGGCCGCGCTGGCGGCAGGTGCTACCACTTACCTACGAGCGGCGCTGCTTCAGGCGGCGGCGCTCACGTTCGGAATAGCCGCCCCAAATGCCGAAACGCTCGTCGTTGGCCAAGGCATAGTCAAGGCATTCAACGGCCACGTCGCAGCCGGCGCAGACCTTTTTGGCCTCGCGCGTTGACCCGCCCTTTTCAGGGAAAAAGGCCTCCGGATCGGTTTGCGCGCACAGGGCTCGTTGCTGCCATTCCAGCGGCCCTCCGTCACCCTCTTTCAGCAGCACTAGCGGCATGGCCGCTCTTGGATCGATGACGCCTGACTCGAGTGTCAGACTTCCCTCACCTAGCACGTTCCACACGATATTGCTCCTAGCTCGACCCATCGATGCGGGGAATCACACCTATGAAATTACACGCGTGTCATACCCCCCCGTCAAGCCCGTGACGGAATCTGCTTAGGAAAACTGGGTGCGGCCATGACCACACGGCCCTTGCCGCGAAGCTCAATAGGACCGTCGCTAGCCAAGGCAAACAGCGATTGACCTCTAGAAACATGCATGGAACCGGATTTGGTGAAGGCTGTCACGCGGCCAAAGAGGGTCAAAACAATCCGTGGTCCAATTAGGGGACATTGGTAGGTGCCATCCAGCCGGATATCCGCCAGGATGAAGCCTCCACCGGGCGGGTAGAGCATTCGGGCTGGCCCGTCGCGGCTGACTGATGGCCTACATAACCCGCGCCCGGTGATGTCTATAGTCTCGATCACCCCTGAAACATCAACTGGTTTCGAGGTTAATCCAGCCCTCAGGGTGTTGTCGGAGGTGGCCATTAGCTCAATCGCCAAGCCGCGCAAATAGGCGTGGAGGGTCCCAGGGGTGATGCATAGCGCCTCGCCTGGGGCCAAGGAGACGTGGTTCATCAACAAAGCCGCCGCTACTCCCCGATTGCCACCAAATCGCTTGGCCAGTGAACCCACCAGCGCGTAGGCGCCCGGGTCAGTGGCGCCTTGGACCAAATGGTGGCGACAAACCTCGGCCAAGTTCTCAACCAACTCGGCTTTGGTTCCCGCGCCCTTTAGGGCGACCGACAAGGCCGCTGCCAGTCCGGAGCGACCTGGCGCTTGAAGGGCTTTGGCCATGGCGCCCGCCAACGGTGAGGCCTCGGCCAACGGCGCCAGCACGGCCCGCGCCTGTTCCGGTGGCCGCAGCCCGCAAAGAGCCTCAAAGCTGGTCAGGGCGTAAACCATCTCCGGTTTGCCGTTGGGATCCCGGTAGGCCCGCTCAGGCGCATCCAGGGGCACGCCGGCGGCTTGCTCCCGGGCATAGCCGGCCCTGGCTTGTTCGGCCGTGGGATGGACTTGGAGCGAAAGCGGCTTGGCTACCCCTAGGACCTTGAGCAAATAGGGCAGCTCGGTTTGGTCGCTTTGCCCGATGGCGGAAACTGGGTCGCGCGCAATCATGTCGCTGAGAGAGACGCCTTGGTCGTCTTCACCTGCCGCCACCCTGGCCGGGGCCAGCTTATGAGCCCCCAACCAAACCTCGGCCAGCGGCGCGTCACCGGCCGGCAGCCCAAGCAAATCCGGGATGGCCTTGACCGAGCCCCAGTCGTATCTCCTGACGGCGTGGTCTAGCCTCAACACACCCCCAGCCTAGTTGACCAGTTCAAGCCCCAGCTCAGCCTCCGCGCCAGGCCCGGTCACCACCTGGAAGGCGCCAAGGTGAAGCCGGCGGCTAGGCGCTATGCTCACGGGGATGGAACCGGTCCCTACTAGGCCCACGGCGCTGAGCCAAGCCGAGGCAAAAGCGCTGGCAGAGCGCTACAACCTGCGTAAGCTCGGCGCCCGCCCGGCCCTGGGAACCTACTTGCGTCAGCTCTGGCAGCGACGTGATTTCACTTGGGCTCTGGCCACCTCTGATGCCGTTGGAAAAAACCAGGGCTCCTATTTGGGCCAGCTGTGGGGTGTGCTCAAACCGCTGCTACAAGTGGCCGTCTTTTATGTCGTATTCGGTGTTCTGATGCCCAAAGCCACCCGGACCGGCATCGAGGACTTCTTGTCCTACCTGGTGATTGGGACATTCCTATTCGAGTTCGTCGCCTCAGGGCTAAACAACGGCGGGCGGGCCATCGCCTCGAAGACCAAGCTGGTCAGGGCGCTGGAGTTCCCCCGGGCGGTTTTGCCCATCTCGGTCACTATCACCGAACTGATAATGATGTGGCCGGCCATGGCCATCATGGTGGTCATCGTGCTGATTCGTGGTGTCACGCCAAGCTGGAGCTGGTTCGCTTTGATTCCGGCCATCGCCCTGACCTACATTTTTGTCCAAGGCTGCGGTTTCTTCCTGGCCCGGGTGGTCAGCGCGACACCAGATCTGCGCAACCTGGTGCCGATTATCACCCAGTTGCTGCGCTTCGTTTCAGGGGTTTTCTTTTCGATCGAAGGCTTGGCCGCCTCCTTTGGCTTGTGGGGCCAGATCGCCATCCTGCAGCCGTTTGCGCTTTATCTACGACTGGCTCGCTCGGCCATGATGCCATCGGTCAGCGCCACAGCTGGCGAGTGGCTGCTTGGCCTGGCCTACGCCGTGGTCGCCCTGGTTGGCGGTTTCATCTACTTCTGGTTGGCGGAGGCGCGTTATGGCCGAGACTGACCAGGTTAACTTCTCCGAAGACGACGCCGCCTTCGCCGGGGTATCAAGATCCCAGCCAAAGGATCTGGGCCAACCGACCATGGTGGTGGATCACGTCTGCGTGTCATATCGGGTTTTTGGTGGCAAACGTCTAGGCGCCTCGACCGGCTACAAACCGTCGATCTACCGCCGCCTATTCGACCGGGCATCGCGAGCCGTGGGCACGGTCAACCAGATCGAAGCCGTGCGCGGGGTCTCCTTTGTCGCCCGCCAAGGCGAATCGATTGGCATTGTTGGACGCAACGGCGCCGGCAAGTCAACGCTGCTGCGGGCCATGGCCGGCCTAATGCCGTATTCCGATGGCGCGGTCTATGCCAACGGCCAATGTGCCTTACTCGGTGTCAACGCCGCTTTGCTGACCGCCCTGACCGGGGAGCGCAATATCATGCTTGGCGGCCTGGCCCTTGGCCTAAGCCGAGCCCAGGTCAAAGCCAGGATGGATGCCATAGTCGAGTTTGCCGGCATCGGCGAATTCGTTGGCCTGCCCATGAACGCCTACTCTTCGGGCATGGCCGCCCGGCTGCGCTTCGCCATCTCTACGGCCAAAGTGCCAGATATCTTGATGATCGACGAAGCCCTGTCAACAGGCGACGCCGCCTTTCAACGGCGATCACGCGACAAAATCCTTGAAGTCAAGGACCAGGCCGGAACGGTCTTTTTGGTGTCGCATTCGGCCAAGGCCGTCACCTCGATGTGCGAGCGGGCGTTGTGGCTGGACAAAGGCGAACTGGTGATGGACGGACCGGCTGAAGCGGTGGTCGAGGCCTACAGCGAAGGCCAGCTGCCTCCCCCGGCCTGAGCAGCCAAGCGGCCCCTGCTCAGTTCAACTCGACCGCCATACCCCAGGGGAACGGGCAGGTCCAACCGCTGTAGGCTTGGCCCTTGATGCCAATAGCTGCTAAGCCAGAAGACCGGGTCGACCTGTGGTTTCGTCTGGGCCGGTGGGGGCACGATCTTGTTGTCGCCAGCTCCATCGCCGCCGCTCTTCTGATTCTGGCGGCTGTGGTCCGCACACTTACTCCTGGCACCTGGAGCAACAAGCGGTTTGGCTACCCCGGAAGTCTGTGGCCGAGCCTGGTTTTGGCCATTGCTCTGTTGGCCGGAGTGGTCTTTGGCCTACGATGGCTGGCTCGCCGCGAACTGGCACCACGGACATGGTTGCTGGGTGGTGCCATAGGGCTGGCGGCGTTTGGCTCCAAACTGGCCCCGGCGCTTGTAATCAAATCGGTGCCGATAAGCGACTTCCTGGTCCAACTGGACGCTGCCAAGGGCATAGCAGCCGGTGACTGGTCCTTTAACGGCCTTGAGTACTTCCAAGTCTGGGGCTACCAAACCGGATTCAGCCTCTATCAGGCCGTGGTGCTGAAGGCCACCGGGCCCTCCCTGACCGGTCTGCTGGTGATGGGGGCGGTGTTCATGGCTGCCACCAATGTCTTGGTCTTTGTTCTGGCATTTCGGTTGACATCAAACCGATGGGTGGCGCTGGCGGCCGCCGTGGCCTACCTGTTCTATCCCGGGCCGTACACCTTGGCCTCGGTCTTAACCGGCCAGCACCTGAGCACCTGCCTGGTCTATTTCGGCTTGTACCTGGCGATTAAGGCGCTGCAAGATGCCACCGGCTGGTTCCGCCTTTGGTGGGCGGCCGCGGCCGGTCTAGCCCTGGCGCTAGGCGACATGATCCGGCCAATCTCGGTTGTGGCGGTGGTAGCTGTAGTCGTCACCTTTGCCGGAGCCTGGTTGGTCCACCGCCTGGGCTGGCGCGCAGCCATCGCCATTAGCGTGACCCTGCTGGCCGCATACCTCGGCACTCTTCGCGGCGCCGATTTCGTCGCCCGGCAAAGTGGCCTCATACCTACTGGTCTGGGCAATAATTTTCCCGAATGGAAGCTGCTCAATGGCCTTGACCGCGAGGCCGGCGGCCAGTCATCACGAATGGTGTTCGATGCCTTTCGCATTGGCGAGTGGAGCTATCTGGTGGACCATGACGCGGCCAGGTCCATGATTAGGCAAGAACTTCACGACATCCGCCACAACCTACCGAGCTTTGTAAATCGAAAGACAACCGCTTTGTGGGCCCAACAGGAGAAGATGATATTTGCCTTCAAGCCGTACCTCGAAGCCGGCCCACCCTACTCCCTCAAGTGGCAGGAACGGCTCGATCGAATTGCGCTAGTTGAGCGAGGTCACTTCATAGTTGTGATCACCCTGGCAGGGGCCGCCGGGATTGTCACCTGGCGCAAACGACCAGTCGATTCCCCGCAGCTGCTAGTGACGGCCTTCGTCAGCTGCTTCTTCCTGGCCCATTTGCTGGTCGAAGTCCAGGCCCGCTATCGCTACGAGGCCATGCCAGCGATCTTCGCCCTGGCCTCCGTTTCCGTACTGTGGTTGACCAGCGCCCGGCCATCCGGGCCGTTTCGCCGGCGGGCCGGACCGGGGCAAGCTGAGACAGCCCAGGCAAGGCACGCCCGAAGGCAACAATAAGGGCAGCCATCAAATCCTGACTAAAGCCGACGCAGCCGCCAGAAGTCGCCAATCGCCTTCACGCCAATTCGCCAGATTCTGGCCAGGTTGATCGAGTTGACACCGCCTTGACGTGGCTTGAAGGTGATTGGTCGGTAAATCACTCGACGGCCCAATTGGGCTAGGCGAACCGACAGGAGCACGTTAGCCAAGTTGTAGTCCGCAGGGATTTGGGCCACGGCCTGACTTAGCCCGGCCTGGCCCACCAGCCTGAAGGGGCAATTCGGATCCGGGATACGCTGTCGAAAAACGACGGCGACAGCCATCTGAAGCACTTTCGTGACCAAAACCCGAGACATTCCGTCCTGTCGGCCCCGCCTTAGCCCAATGATGGCGTCATACTGATGCCGGTGCCGCCAAAACGGCCAAAACTCCTCCGGTTCAGTCTGACGGTCCGAATCGGTTTGAAAAACGTAGTCAGCTCCGTGATCAAGCGCCCAGTGGTAGCCATAAAGCAAGGTTGCGCCGTGCCCAGAGTTTGGTTTGGTCACGGCTACCAGTTGCTCGTAGCTGCCAGATTCGACAGCCCTGGTCAGCAGCTCGTAGGTATTGTCCAGCGAACCGTCGTCGACCACCAACAGCCTTGAGGCCGAACCAACCTGGCTGACCACCTGGTGCCACTCGGCGATCAGCTCGGTGACGTTGTCGGCCTCGTTGTAGGCAGGAATGACGATGATAAGACGATCAGGCATTGTTATGTTCCCTCGTTGTTCTGAAGGTGATCGCCTTGTTCAAGGCGAATTGGGTCAAACCCACAAACACAATCGAACCGGCTTTGGAGGCAGTCTCGTTTAGTCCAAGCACGGAGACGGTTAAGGTCAGGATCCCACTCGACATGGCCAGGCCGGTCCAACCGACCAGCAAGAATGACAGCGCCCGCCGGCCCAGGCGATCAGTTCGCCGGAAGTTGAGGTAGGCGTTGCAGGCGAAAGATGCCGCCATCCCGAGGTGAACGCTAAGGGTGTTGGCCACCAGCAACGCCATTCCCCAGTGCCTGAATTGGACGAATAAAACCAAGTCCAGGCCCGCGGCGAACACGCCGATAACCCCATAAACAGCGGCCTGGCGAAGCAGGTGCCATGTCAGGACCGACCTAGCCTTCCGCCACAGGCCGCCAGGGTGCATCAGTCCCCTCACTCCTGTCTGTCCGGGCCAAGCCAACACGGCTCAATGTAGTCCTGGACGAGGGCATTATGTTCGAATCTGTGCGACATGTCGAGCTAGGACGTCCAGGCGGGTTGGCGATCCGGCGGGCAAAATCGAGACAGCCGAAACGGCCGACCAGCGCCCACTCGCCTGACAACCGCTGCTGGCCTGGCTCAAGGCAAGTGGGCAGTCACTTTGGCCAACGGCGCCGCGACAGGACTCATCAGCACCGTGATAGCCTGCCAACTCTAAGGACAAGAAGGTGTTGCGCTCCTGATCGAAAGACCTCGCTGCTCTTGGCAGCATCTGACGGAGATAGGTGGGCCGGGCAATGACTGATCTGCTGGTGGTCGGGGCCGGCCCGTTTGGCTTGACCGTGGCCCGCCAATTGGCCGAGGCCGGGCGCCGCGTCGCCCTGATTGACAAACGCAACCACATTGGTGGTAACTGCCATTCCGCTGTTGACGACCAGACCGGGATTGAGGTCCACCCTTTCGGAGCTCATATTTTCCACACTTCTAACCAAAGGGTCTGGGACTACATCCGCCGCTTCACCTCGTTCACTAGCTATCAGCACCGGGTTTGGATCACTCACAACGCCCAGGTCTATCCCATGCCAATCAACCTGGCCACCATCAACCAGTTCTACTCCGCGGCCTACTCCCCCGCCCAGGCCCGGGCCCTGATTCAAGACCAAGTTGCCCAGGCCACCACCGCCAAGTCGCCCACCGGGGCCGGCCAAGCAGCCCAGGGCGGGCTCGACGCCAAAGGCAGGGCCATGCTTGGCCCCGATCTCTACCAGGCTTTCATCAGGGGTTACACCGCAAAACAATGGGACACCGATCCGGCCCTACTCCCCGCCGCCACGATCAGTCGCCTGCCGGTGCGCTACAACTATGATTCGCGCTACTTTTCAGATCCCCATCAGGGCATGCCCACCAACGGCTACTACCGACTGTGGCAGCGCCTAGCCGACCACCACGGCATCGACGTACACCTGGAGACCGACTTTTTCGACCCTTCCAGTCGGTGGTTCCAGGACGCCACGGTTGGTCAGCTGCCCATTGTCTACACCGGCCCGGTTGACCGATTTTTCAGCTATGGCGACGGGGTGCTGGGCTGGCGCACCATTGACCTGGCTTGGGACCATCCGGTTGGCGGGGACTATCAGGGTTGCGCCGTGATGAACTTTGCCGACTTAGACGTGCCCCACACCAGGATCATCGAGTTTCGCCATTTCCATCCCGAACGGGACTACCCCGGTGGTCAGACCGTCATTGCCACTGAGTCCTCTCGCCTGGCCGGACCCAACGATGAACCCTATTACCCAATCGGTTCCCCAGCCGATTCCGACTGCCTGGCTCAGTACCGCCGCCGGGCTGAGGCGCTGAGCCAAGTTCACTTTGGCGGCCGGCTGGGACGCTACCAATACCTCGACATGGACACGACCATTGCCGCCGCCCTGGGGCTAGCTGACCAACTAGCTGCGGCCGGCAATGGCCGGGGCAACACTGCCTAGACGGCAGCTCCATGAACGCCAGCTGGCCAAGCATCCTGGTCATCATCCCGACCTACAACGAGGTCGAATCGCTACCCGGGGTGGTGGCACGGTTGCGCCGGGTCGTGCCGGCAGCCCACATCCTGGTGGCCGACGACGCCTCGCCAGACGGTACCGGCGCTTGGGCCAGCCAGGCCGCCGCCAACGACAACCACATCAATCTGCTCCTCCGCCCGGGCAAACTTGGTCTGGGGGCGGCCTATTTGGCTGGCTTCGATTGGGGTTTGGCCCGCGGCTTCGACATCCTGGTCGAAATGGATGCCGACGCCTCGCATCGCCCCGAACAGCTGCCTGCTCTGCTCCAGGCCGTCGCCGCCGGGGCCGACCTGGCCATTGGCTCGCGTTGGGTCAAAGGCGGTCAGGTGGTCAACTGGCCGCTGCGCCGCCAACTACTATCGCGCGGCGCCAACCTCTACACCGGGCTGTGGCTGGGCCTTGGCATCAAGGACGCCACTGCTGGCTTTCGGGCTTATCGGCGCGAATTACTCGAAAGCCTCGACCTGGCCGGGGTGCAGGCCAAGGGTTACGCCTTCCAAGTTGACATGACAATGCGGGCGGCCGATGCCGGCGCACAAGTGGTCGAGGTGCCGATCAGTTTTGTCGAGCGGCGCGACGGCGATTCCAAGATGAGCCGAGCGATTGTGGCCGAGGCCATGCACCTAGTGACCAAATGGGGTTGGCAGCGCCGCCGGGCTCGTCTAAGCCGGCCCGGACGCCGCCGCCAGGCCTAAAGTAAGGCCGTTTGACCCGACTCGGCACTGGTTAGGGCGGCCTCGGCCACCTCCAAGGTCTTCAGGCCTTCGGCCAGGGTGATGATAGGCGCATCGGCATTGCCCAAAACCGCATCGCGGAAGGCCTCACCTTCGCTGCGCAGTGGTTCGCGCGTAGCCAAGGCGAAGCGAGTCATATCACCTTCGGTGACGCCACGGAATTGGCGCAACTGCTCCCATTCGGTTGGCACCGAACCGTTGGCCCAAAACTCCAAGGTGACGTGGCCTGTGTCGGCCACAAAGGCACCCCGTTCGCCGGTCACAATGGTGGCCCGCTCTTTGATCGGGCTGAGCCAGTTGACAATATGGTTGACCAGCACACCGTTGGCCAACAGGCCGGTGATGGCAACCATGTCTTCGTGTTCGCGGCCGGCCCGGTGGGTGGTCTCAGCCGCGACCCTGATGTAGTCAGAATCCGCCAGCCACTGGGTCGAGTTGATGTCGTGGGTGGCCAAATCTTTGATGACGCCAACATCGCTGATTCGAGCCGGGAACGGCCCTTGGCGGCGGGTGGCCACCTGGCAGACGTCACCGAGCTCGCCGGCGCCAATGCGCTGACGTAGCTCGGCAATGGCCGGGTTGAAGCGTTCGACGTGGCCAACACAGCCCAGCACTCCAGCCTCACCAAAGGCTTGGGTCACCCGCCGGGCCGCCGCGGCTGTAGCCGCCACCGGCTTTTCGACCATTGTGGCCACACCGGCCTGGGCCAGGGCAATGGCAACCTCCTCATGCAGCACTGTCGGTACAGCCACCACAGCCATATCCAGTTTCGCTGCAATCAGGTCTTCGACACTCTTGCCCAAGGCCAAGTCCTGGGCCACACCAAAACGGTCCTCACCGGCATCGGCCACCGCCACCAGGTCAACACCGTCGATCTGTCGCATGATCCGGGCGTGATGCCGCCCCATTGAACCAATGCCAATGACTCCGGCTCGCAAATTGGCCATTACGCACCCGCTTTCATTACGGCGGCCACCGCCGCCACGATCCGGTCCAAGTCGCTTTGGTCTAAGGCCGGGTGGACCGGCAGGGATAGGACCTCGGCCGCGGCCCGGTCGGTTTGCGGCAGGTTGAGTCCTGGGGCAAATCGCTCCAGTGAGGCCAGTTTGTGATTGGGCGTTGGGTAAAACGCCCCGGAACCGACTTTGTGTTCTTCCCTCAGCGCCTGGACAATCCGGTCGCGCTCCCCCGCGTCGACTCGAATGGTGTACTGGTGGTAGACGTGGGTAGCGCCTGGCCTTATGGCCGGGGTTGTAACGCCAGGCAGGTTGGCGCTGAGGAAGGCGGCGTTGGCTTGGCGGGCCGCCGTCCAGGCCGGTAGCTTGCCCAACTGGACCCGGCCCAGGGCAGCTTGAATATCGGTCATCCGCTCGTTGAAGCCAATCAATTCGTTGGCGTACTGCCGCTCCATGCCCTGGTTGCGCAGCAGCTTGACCGTATGGGCGACCTCGTCATTGGCGCAGGCCACGATGCCGCCCTCGCCGGTTGTCATGTTCTTGGTGGCGTAAAGCGAGAACATGGCGAAGGTGCCAAAAGCCCCGCAAGGCACCCCGTTCAGGGTCGAACCGTGGGCTTGGGCGGCGTCTTCGTAGATCTCCAGTCCGGCCTCGTCCGCCAGAGCCATCAGCGCGTCCATATCGGCCGGCTGGCCGTAGAGGTGAACCGGCATGATGCCACGCGTACGTGGTGTGATGGCGGCTTTGACGGCCGCCGGATCGAGGCAGAAGTAGTCCGGTTCAATGTCAGCGAAAACCGGTGTGGCGCCGGCCAGTACCACCGAGTTGGCGGTCGCGGCGAAAGTGAAGGACGGCACAATCACCTCATCGCCCAGTCCTACGCCGGCAGCCACCAGGCCAAGATGCAACCCGGCCGTGCCTGATCCGACAGCCACGCATTGGCGACCGCCCACCAGCTCTTGGCCAAATTCAGTTTCGAAGGCCGCTACCTCGGGCCCTTGGGCAATCATGCCACTTCGTAGCACGCGGTCTACCGCGGCCCGCTCCTCGTCGCCGACGATTGGTTTGGCCGGTGGGATGAAGTCAAAGCTCATGGCTTCAGGCCTCCTTGATAGTGTCTTGCGTTTCGATATAGCGCCGGCCGGTGGCCGGGCATAGCCAATAATCACCTTGTTGGGTCAGCGGCTGGCCGGCCTGGCCAACCCAACCGACCCGCCTGGCCGGCACACCCACAACTAGGGCGTGAGGCGGCACGTCTTTGATCACAACCGCACCGGCCGCCACCATTGACCAGGCGCCAATTCGGACCGGCGCCACGCAGATGGCCCTGGCCCCAATGGCGGCGCCAGTTTCGATGGTCACCCCGACCAAATCCCAGTCATCGCCGGATTTGAGTGAACCGTCGGGGTTAATTGAACGCGGGTAAGTGTCGTTGGTTAGCACAGCCGCCGGACCGATGAAGACGCCATTGGCTAACTCGGCTGGTTCGTAAACCAAGGCGTAGTTCTGGACCTTGCAGTTATCGCCTAAGCGCACACCGGTGCCAATGTAGGCGCCACGGCCAATGACGCAATTTTGGCCCAGTTCCGCTGCCTCGCGGATCTGAGCCAAATGCCAAACTTTCGTCCCGGCCCCAATCGAGGCCCTGGGGTCGACGTCCGCCGAGGCAGCTACTGAGTAATCCACACCGCTCCTATCTGTGCCAGGTGCGCCGCCGGCAGGCGGACCGCCCTACACGTTACCTCAGCGACTGAGCCCACCGCAGGGACGTGGCGGCGGCGCGGCGGTCTTCACAAATCTCTCACGCGCCATCCGCCACCGCGTCACTGTCGCCTCCCAAACCTAAGGTCCGGGCCATCACCGCGGCCGAGCGCCGACCGTCGTGGATGGCCTGAACAAAAGCCCGCCCTTGGGTTGCCAGGCGCCTGGCTTGGTCGCGCTGGGCCAGGATTTGGCCGATGCCGCTGGCCAGGTTGGCCGCTTCGACTTGCCATATCGGTAGGTCAAGGCCGGTTTCTGCCTTGACGCGTTGTCTGACTTGATCATCGACATCGGATATGACCAAGCCACCGCGGGCCATAACCTCGCAGGCGGCCACACCGTAGATGCCCAGGCGGAACTGGTCGGCCACAATATCGGCCCTGCCGTACAGCTCCAACACCTCGGCCGCGGGCAGGCCCGCAGCCTGGATGTACTCAATTTGACCGGCGGCAGCCAGTTGGCGAAAGACCGGTTCTACCAGGTCGGTGCCCTTGACCACGGGATTGGATGGGATGTGAACCACTTTGGGCACGTCCCTGACTAGAGGTTCGGTGTTCGAGGCTTCAGGTAGATCGACTACTACCGGGCACCAGCTGGCTCCGGGCACCGAGTCGAGCAGATCCGGGGTTGAGACCAGCTGGGGCCAGCGGCTGGTCAGCAGGTTGCGGCGATTGCGGCGGGCGGTCGATTCCAATTCGGCCGCCCGGCGCTTGAACGAGGGCAAACCGTATGGGCTGAGTCGGTGGCTGGCAGCGTGGGCTAGGGGCAAGCGAACATCTGAGCCATGCCACATCACGGCCACGGCCAGGCCGGCCGTGGCCAGGGCGGTCGCTTCGCCGGCCGGGTCGTAGCCGAATAGCCGGCCAAATAGCGGTAGACCAGATTCCAGCAGCACTGCCTGATACGAGCGGCGGACCTGGTCGAATTGGTGGCGTTGGAAGGCGATCGATGCCGCATTGATGGCAAACGGAGCCCGGTAGGTGGCCTCAAAGTCGAAGACCTTGGTCACCTCGAAAGCCCAATTGTCACCGCTGGCCAGGCCGTGGCGGCTGAGGGCACCGGCCCAGGCTGTGCCTTGGCCAGCGGCATTGGCCGGTGCGATCAAAACCCGCGGTGGTTGGCCCTGGGGTTTTGGCGCCGGCTTCAACCCGGCCGGCCGGCCCACCGCCAGCCACTTGGCCCGTTCCAATAGGCGATCAGCCTTGCCTGGCAGGTGATGCCGAGCGGATAGCACCTGCGACCAGGCTGCCCGCGCGGCCCCGGTCATCGGTCCTAGACGGCCAGGCTCTCGCCCCATCACCACCGGTCCTTACTTCTATCGATAAGATTCGCCAGGAACAATACCGAAAAGACGAAAGGGGCAGGGCATGACGCAGCCGCATCTGGCTTTCATCGCCTGGGGTTTCCCGCCATCGCGCTCCGGCGGCGCCTATCGCCTCTTGGCCACTGCCAACGCCTTCGCCCAGGCCGGCTGGCAGGTCACGGTCATAACCGTTGACCGCAAGGTCTTCACCGACATCACCATGCCTGATCTGTCACTCGAGGAAAGGATCGACCCGGCCATAGAGGTGGTCCGCACGCCCTTCCCCTGGCCGCTGCGCAACCCGGACCGGTCAAGCTGGTCGCTGATGCACAAACTGGCTCCCAGATTGTGGCGCAAATGGCGGGTGGTTTACGAGTCACGCATTTTCCCCGAGGTTGGCTATTCCGACTGGCTACCAACTTTGAGGCGGGCGCTGCGGCAGGTCAATAAGGCCCGTCCAGTCGATCTGGTGCTGGCCTCAGGCAACCCTTGGGTTGGGTTCGAAGCTGCGGCAGAGTTTGGCCAGGCCAATTTGGTGCCCTACGTTATGGACTACCGCGACGCCTGGACCTTGGATCAGTTTTCCGGCGCCGAACGTTTCCCCCCGACCTCACGTCAAGGTCAAATCGAACAAGACCTGATCGCCGGCGCCGCCCAAATCTGGTTTGTCAATTCCGCCACACTCGAGTGGCATGCCCAGCGCTATCCGGCGGCGGCCGGCACCATGCGTGTCGTCGCTAACGGCTGGGATCCGGAGTTCATGCCCAAACCGGCCCCACCTGAGCCACCAACCCAATCAAAGCCCATGACCTTTGGCTACCTCGGCACCATCTCGATAATGGTGCCGGTCACCTGCATGGTTGAAGCCTGGCGACAGGCCAAGGCTGAAGGACTGCTGCCTAGTAACGCCCGTCTCGAAGTTGGCGGTTACCTCGGCTATTTCGGTGCTGCCCGCACCCGGGTTGAGCATGGCATCGCCGCAGCCATCAAATCCGGCCAAGACGTTGGCGTCGAGTTCATCGGTCCCGTACCCAAAGGCGATGTCGCCGCCTTCTACAGCCGCCTCGATGGACTTGTCCTGGCCATAGACGCCGGCCGCTACGTCACCACCGGCAAGGTCTTTGAGTACATTGCCACAGCCAAGCCGATTGTCTCGGTCCACCCACCTGAGGCAGCCGCCTCTGATGTGCTTGAAGGCTACCCGCTGTGGGCCAAGGCGGCCGAGCTGTCAGTGCCGGCCGTGGCCCAGGCCTTCGGCCAGGCCGCCCAAATGGCCGGTCAACTCACGTCCCAGCAAACCGATGCAGCCAGGGACTTCGCCTGGCAGCTCCGCCGCGCCAAGCAGTTGGCACAACCAATCGAAGAGCTGACCGCCCTGGTCTCCTGACCAGCCCAATCACCGCCAGGTTGAGCTTGGGCATAAGGGCCGCACCTGGCCTAACTGCCTCGCCTAGCGCCGGAAGCGAGCGGCCATCAGCTTTAGGAGCCCGGCTAGTTGATCCATTTGACCTGAGGCTTCAATAACCTCTTGACCTTGGGCTGCGGCGGCCGCCAAAACCCGGCCAAAGGCGGCGGCGTCACTGGACCAACCTTCAAGCACCCTGGCCGCCTCAGCGGCCTCGCCCACAACAGCTCCGGCCCCACTGCGCTCAACCAGTTCGGCTGGACGCTCCAGCGGCGAAGTCAACACCGGCAACCCGCAGGCCAAATACTCGTAGATCTTCGACGGCATAGTCGGGGCAAAGGCTTTGGTGTTCTCTAGTAGCGACAAACCGACCCAGGCTCCTCGCGCCAGGGCCCAGGCTTGGCGCGGCGGCATCCGGCCGTGGAAGCGAAGCCGCGAGGCTAGCGCCAGATGGCTAGCCATGAAGCTGTCAAGGGCCGCCTGGTCGGCCGGGTTGACGGGTCCGATTAGGTCGAAACGCCAAGTCGGCGCGGCCAAGGCCAGCTCAAGCATGGTCATCAAACCGCGCGAGAGACCAATATCTCCGACATAGATAGCCCGCGGTGTGGCCTCAGGTGGTCCGGGCGGTGGCAGCATGGTCAGATCCGGCAGGTTGGGGCTGACCAACCGCCGGTGGGCCCTTGGCATCAGGTGGTCATCGACCACCACGGTTAGATCGGCTCGCCTCGCCGCCCGGGCACCGGCCCGGGCCACGGCTAGGCCCAGGTGCCGGGCCAAACCTTGGGCCCACGATCTGTCTTCGAGCAGAGCGACGTAGTCCTCATGCGATTCGGCCACCCAGGCCAGGCGTCTAGGGCCCAGCACCAGCCGCCTTAGCCCGCAACCCAAAGCTGAATCAGGATCGAGCGAGACTAAAACCCGGCCGCGAGCTCGCCATGGCCACCTCAGCGCTTGGACCAGGCGGCCCAACTGCCCGGCCCGGGGCCAGGTTCGGCACTCCGCTTCTGGCGGGCCGGCATCGGGCAGGCCCAAACCCAGCACTTCGACCCGCTGCCCGGCCCGGTCCAAGGCGGCCACCAGGCGATGCAAGCGGGCGTCGGCCACGTCGTGGCCCGAGGTGACAATCGAAATGTCAGGCCGCGCCGCCATATCGCCTCATAGGTCTTCCAAGGTGAAGGCGTCTTCCCCCACCTTGAGGAATTTGGTGTAAGCCTTGACGCAGGTCTCTGGGTCAGCGTGCAGCATCAGCTTGCCTTTGTGCATCCAGATGCAGTCATCGCACATTTGTTTAACCGAGGCCAAGGCATGGGAGACCAAGAACATCGCCCTGGCTGATTCCATCAGCTCGGTCATCTTCTGGGCCGCCTTGGCCTTGAAGGCCGCATCGCCGGCCGATAGGGCCTCATCGATCATTAAGATATCCGGCTCCATATGAACCCCCACTGAAAACGCCAGCCGGGCGTGCATGCCGCTGGAGTAGGTGATCAGGGGCATATCCATGAACTCACCAATATCAGCAAACTCGGCGATGGCCTCGGCCCGCTCGGCGATTTGGGTGCGGCTTAGCCCCTGGGCCAGACCACCCAGAATGACGTTTTCGCGGCCGGTTAGCTTGGAATTGAAACCCACGCCCAAGGCCAATAGCGAGGAGATACGCCCGCGCACCTCGATCCGGCCTGAGGAGGGTGCCAGAATTCCGGCCACAGCCCTGACCAGGGTTGATTTGCCGGCCCCATTGGCGCCAATAATGCCCAGAGAGGTCCCCACTGGCACTTCCAGAGATAGGTTTTGGATGGCTTTGACCTCGCGTACTGCTCGTTCGCCCCGGCCCAGGCGCATAACCGCCACTTTGAAGGTTGGGACCTTTTCGAAAGTGGTGCGGTAGGTGATCGACAGGTCTTGGATCGAGACCGCCGGTGGTTCGCCTGGCACCGGGACGCGGCGCGGCTTAGATTCGGACAGCGAAATCACGCTCCTTCGCCATAAAGAACAGCGACCCGGACAAGAATGCGAGAGTCGCCCAGGCCAACCCCATCAACCAAAACTTGGCCTCCGGGATGGTGGCGTTCTGCAGCAGTTGGTTCCACCCACCCAGCATTGAGAACAGCGGGTTGCCGATTATTTCGATTTTGCCGTAGACCGAATCGGCCACCCGGTCGACCCCCCAGAGCACCGGGCTTAGGTAGAGCCAGATACGCAGCACATAGGGCAGAAAACTGGCCGTGTCACGGAAGTAGACCTGCAAAGCCGAAACCCAGGCCGCTAGCCCGGCGGCGAACACGACCATGAGGAAAAGAAAAACGACGCACAGCAGCATTTCGAAGCCCCAGGGCTGTCCGGTGAAGAGTCGCAGCAGCAGGTAAACCGGCACAGTTGGGAAGAACCGGTACAGACTGGTCCGCACCGCCGCCAGCGGCATCAACAACCTGGGAAAAGCCATGCGGCTGATCAAAGCGCCACCACCGGTGACCGCACCGGCGCCGGAACCAACTGAACCGGAGACAAAGGAGTAAGCGAACAGTCCGCAGCAAATGTTGCCCAACCGTTGCATCGGATTGGCCCCGCCCCCGGCCAGGACGTTCACCAACAAAAAGTAGACGCAGGCCAGCAGCAGCGGGTTCAAGATCAGCCAGAGCCGGCCCAAGACCGTGTCGGTGCTGGCCGCCCGGATTGACGAACGGGAAAACTCCGCGGCGAAGGGCCAGCGCTGCAGCAGGTCCCTGGCGTATTTCCGGATTGGTGGTAGGCCCGTGCCGTGGGCCTCGTAAACATGCAGTTCGCCGCGCGGATCGGCGTTCTGCCCCGGTTCAGACAACTGAATTTCCCTTCAATCGGCTTGGTACCGCCCGGAAAGGGCCGGAAATAGGATAGCTGGTCAACTGTCCCGGCCGGGTGAACGCACCAGGCCCTCGATAAAGCTGGCCCCCCAGGCCAGGTGCATAGTCGCCATCACCACCGGCAGCCAGGCTTTGGCTTTGGCCTCCAGCCCCCGCCCAGCCAACAGGGCGGCGATTGTCTCGCCCAGGATGAAGTTGCCGGGCAGCGACATGGCTTGGGCGCAGGGCTTGCGCCTAGCCAATCCCAGTAGTCCGATGCCGAGTCCCCCGGCCACTAGGGCGGTGACCAACGGGGGCGCCAAGTACCTAGCCGAGATTGTTTCTGGATGGCGGCGCATGATTTCAGCCCGCCAGCGGCCGGTCGAGTGATACTGACGCACCAGGGCCAGCCAATTCGACCTTGGCCGGTAAGTCACCTTCAGGCTGGGGTCGAACCAGACCAGGCCGCCGGCTTGGATCAGACGGTGGCAGAGTTCCCAGTCTTCGCCCCGTTTGACCGCCTCGTCGTAGCCGCCTACCGCCGCCAGAGGCTGACGCAGGTAGGCGCCGAGGTAAGCCGATTTGGCCGGCCCAGCTTGGCCGCCAGTGTGATAGCTAGCCGCGCCAATACCAACACGAGACGACATGGCCCGGGCGACCGCCTGCTCGAAGGCTGTTGTCCCTTCCGGCACCATCAAACCTCCCACCACCACAGCCCCGGTTGCCTCTAGAGCGGCCACACATCTGGTGACATAGTCCGGCTCGAAGACCGTGTGGCCATCCGCCCTGACCAAGATCCCACCAGTGCCGGCCTGCCAGGCAGTGTTCAACCCCTCTGGGATCGAACCCGATGGGTTGACCTCCAGTTTTATCCGCTCATCGGCGGCGGCAAAGCGCCGGGCGATGGCATCGGTCTGGTCACTCGACGGGCCCAAAGCGATGACCACCTCAAGGTGACCGCTGTAGTCCTGGCCCAAAACCGACTCGATGGCCGCGGCCAGATGAGCCTGCTCGTTTAGCACCGTCAGGAAAACCGAGACGGCCGGAGCCTTCATGGCTGCGGCGCCGCCGCTTGAGCCCGACCGAACCGCTGGGTTAGTGGCCTGGTGATGCACCGCCTGGCGACGATCCTCGTTTTGGCGCGCATTGTTCACCAACCCCCTAGGCCGTTATAAACCGAAGCCAGTTTTGTTTCCTGAGCCTCCCAGGAATACTCTTGGCGCAGCTGCGGATTGTTGGCGGAGCGGGCCAAGGCTTCGTAGTCATCAAGCACCCGTCGAACTGCCGCGGCGATAGACTCCGGCTCCAATGGATCGAAAACGTGTCCAATCCCATACTGGCTGACAAATCGACTCATCTCCGGCAGATCGCTGACGGCCACTGGCAACCCGGCAAAAACGTAGTCAAACAACTTGTTAGGCAGCGCCACCTCATGGTTGACCACGCCACTAATGATGGGATGAAGCCCCACTGTCGCGCTGGAGATAAACGGGATCACCTCTTCAGGCGCGACTGGAGACACCATGTGTAGACGGTCTGAGATTTCCAATTCCGCAGCGGTATCTACTAGCAGTTCCGCATATCCCCCGGTCACATCAGGCACGCCAACCACGGCAAAATGTACCTCCGGCAAGAACGGCAGGGCTTCAACTGCCCGTTTCAAGTTGCGTTTGGACCTGAGTGTGCCGGTGTAAACCAGAAGGGGCGTGTCGCCGCTCAGACCCAGTTCCTGGCGTAGTGACCGTTTCGACCCCCCGTCAACCGAACTGAGCCGCGGGGTATTCAAAACCACGGTTGGACGGGCCGGTAGGGGCAGTCTGTCAATCATCAGGTCAGCAATTGGTTCGCAAACTGTAATGGCGGCGTCGACGTGGGGCGCCGCCTCAAGTTCCATGGCCGAGTAAGCGTTTTGAACATGGATTTTGTAATGCGTCCCGGCGACATATTCGTGCGAGTCGTAGATCAAGGCAACGTGCTTGCCGCGGTCTTTCCAGAACTGCTTCGCGTTCACACCGCCCCAAAGCATTTCAACATCGTGGATGTGGAGGATGTCCGGAGCCAGGCGTTCTAGCCACGGCGTCAAGGTGGCCTCGTAGTCACCTACCATTGGCAGCTCGCGCCGCCAATCCCATTTCTGGCGTTTCCGGTTGAGGTGGGCTTCTTGTCGACGTCTGGTTTTCCGGCGTGTGTACAACAGTCCTGACCGGAATGTGTGCCATGTTTTCAGCCAGCGGAAAAGCAGCCTATTGGGCCGGTCCGTCGGTCTGCGCGCGGCCATTACGGCCAGTCTCCGCTCGGCCTCCCGCCGATCTCCCGATTCGCGGTACCCCAAATAGAACGGCCGCCACAGTTCTTTGTAGAACACCTCTAGTTCTTCGGGACGTTTTAGGGCCAGCAAAAAGTGCATTGGCACGCCGATGGTCTTCACGCCATCAATGTCGCCATATTCAATGTCGGGAACCTCGCGGGCTCCATAAACCAAAGTCACCTTGTACCCGAGCTGTTTGACTGAAGTGGCGGTCTTGCGCACTCTGGCATCACGGGCAATAGGCGCGTGGGATACCATCACGACGTGCTTTGGTTTGGCGCCTGGCTGAGGCCCAGGCCTGGCGCCATTCCCGGCCAGATCGCCGCTCAAGAGACAACTCCTTGGCCAATGACCAGACGGGTAACGCCAGGCCAATTGGCCTGGCTGGTAACTGCTCTGCCATCGAGCAAGGCCTTGATACCCGGCAGATCGGCCGGACCTAAGGCCTTGTATTCCGGATGGTCGGCTTGGATGACCGCTGCGTCAACCGGCTCACCGAGGTGGTAGGCGGTAAAGCCGTATCCGGCCAGTTCCTCATCGGAAAACATTGGGTCGTGCACCAGGGCCGTGGCGCCGGCCTTTTCGAGCAGCTCAACCAGCGAAAACACCCCGCTAAAGGCTGTTTCTTTGACAAGGCCACGGTAGGAGGCGCCCAGCACCACCACCCGCTGGCACTGCAGCGTACCAAGGGCGGCGGCTAGCCGATCCAGTTGTTGGCCGGGCACAGCCATATTGGCCCGCCGGGAGATGTCAACCACAGTGGCGTCAGGATCACAGGCCAGATAAAGCCGCGGGTAGACCGGGATGCAGTGGCCGCCCACCGCAATGCCCGGGCGGTGAATGTGGCTAAAGGGCTGGGAGTTGCAGGCTTCGATGACCTGGTGGATGTCGATGCCGGTGCTCTCGGCGAAGTGGGCGTATTGGTTGGCCAGGGCAATGTTGACGTCCCTGAAAGTGGTCTCCGCCAGCTTGGCCATCTCGGCTGCCTCGGCCGTGCCCAAATCCCAGACGCCGTTGGCCCGGTCCAAATCATCTCTGGGAACAAAGTCCAGCACTGCCCGGTAGAAGGCCACTGCCCGCTCTGCCCCGCGCGGGCTCAAGGCGCCAACTAATTTGGGGTATTGAGCCAGATCCGCAAAGACCCGGCCGGTTAGGACTCGCTCTGGGCTGAAGACCAGGTCAAAGTCAACCCCTTCGCTGAGCCCGGATAGTTCTTCTAGCAGTGGCTTCCAGCGGTTGCGCGTGGTGCCAACTGGCAGCGTGGTTTCGTAGCTGACCAAAGTGCCTTTGGTCAAATGCCGGCCAATGTCGCAGGTGGCGGACTGCATCCAGCCAAAATCCGGTTCCCAGGTGTCGTCGTCAACGAATAGAGGGACTACCACCACCACGGCCTCGGCCTGGGGAATAGCCGCCGCGTAGTCGGTAGTGGCCCTCAAGCGTCCGGCCGGCACCAGCTCAGATAGCCTCTCCTGCAGCTGGGCTTCGCCAGGGAAAGGCTCAAGGCCTCGGTTGACCAGCTCGACCACCTTGGGATTTGCATCGACGCCAATTACTTCGTGGCCTTTGTGGGCGAATTGCACCGCCAAAGGCAGACCGATTTTGCCTAAGGCGACAACAGAAATCCTCAACTTCACTCCCTATTTCCAGCAGTTGCTTGAAGGCTTTAGCCGCGCCAAAGCCGCCACAAGACTACCCGTCTGGGCACGAGGTTCCCCGCAGGCACTACCCATATGGGGCCGGTTAGCGACAGGCTCCAACGGCGTTGGCGGGGCCTGCGCCAAGACCTGACTCGGTAACTTCGTCCTACCGGCCATGTATTGACGGGCATCACGCCGCTGGGCCCGCCTGAGGACCCAAGGCGGTCGCGATGGCGGCTGAGACCCGTGCCGGGTCCTGACCAAATGTCAAGATCTGGTCGGCTGCCAGGGCCGGAGGACCGGCCAAACCAGACACGCCGCCAACAGCCGCCTCAACTAGTCGCTCACGCCGGCGCCCCCGCCAGGACCAGCCCTGTGTCAGCGGTTCGGCCCGGTCATTGAACCGAGCCGTCACACCGCGCGACCCCCGCGCCATCAGCCTCGACATTCCAGCCGCCTTAGGCAGGTGCAGCTTTTCCAGTGGCAGGCAAACCCAGCCCACCAGCGCCATCGGCAAGCGCAAGCCAAAGGCGACAACCCGCCGCGCAAAGTCGAGCCCGGCCAAGGCCCGCCCTTGGCGCGACAGGTCGAGGCACTGAACCCTAGGGTCCTGCTCAATCAGGTCCTGGCTACTGGCGGTGGCCAGCACAACCCGTCGCCCCTGCCAAAGCGCCTGGCGAATAGGCTCTTGGGCAACCTTGGCCGCTTGTTTGGTTAGGGCAATGACAACCAAGTTGTCCCCGCGGCAGGCCGGATAGGGTGTTTGGCCGCCTAGCGCCCGCCGCACCAAGGCGCCAAAACCTGAGGCACCATAGCGCTCCAAGACAGTTTGGCGCACCGCCTGAGCCCGGGCAGCGGAGTTGGCCAAACCAGCGGCCAAAGATTCGACCGCCGCCACCACTAACTTGGCGCCCCCGGCCCCACCTCGAACCGGCACCAACGCCGCCCGGCCCGCCCTAACGGCCGGACCCATGGTCTGCTTGGCCCCTTCGGTTTGGGTTGTTACAACCGGCAGTCCACTGAGCAGACCTTCTAGAGGGGCCAAACCGAAGGTCTCACCCATCGACAGGTGCACCAACAAGTCGGCCTCAGCCATGGCCGCCCCAACGCCCCGCCGGTCCTTGCCTTGGGCGAAGTGGACCCGATGCAACAGGCCGCGCCGGCGCAGCATTGATTTGAGCGCGGCCATTTCGGCACCTTCGCCAACCAGAGTCAGCTCGGCGTTGGGATGAGTCTTGGCGTATCGGGAAAACGCTTCACCCAAGTGCAGCACGCCCTTGGAAGCCAACAGATTGCCGACATACAACCAGCGATCCAACCTGGCCGATTCGTGGGCGACATAACCAAAGTCTTGGCTGCTAAGCGGATTGCCTACCGCCCAGATCCGATCCGACGGGCGACCGATGGCCTGGCGCAAGGTGGCAGCAGTGGACTCCCCTGCCGTCAATACGACTGAAGCCCGCTCCAATACCTGGTTTAGCATCTGGCTAGCCTCGGGGTGGTCGACCAGCTGAGGCACGTAGGAAGCGTGTTCAACCAGTACCAGTCGCTGGCTGGAGTCCAGCACCTGGCAAACGGCCCAGCCGGTCGGCATGGCCACGTGGCACATCACAACGCCAGCCTGCCGAATGACCGCGAGCAGTTCGGGGCTCAACGCATCAAGTTGTGCCCGAGCCACCTCCGCTCTTGGGCGTTGAACGTCAACCGGAACGCGAAGGCGCCACAGTTCGCCTTCGGCCGTGTCGCAACGGGTGATTGACGCGTCATCGTTGGTCGGGGTGTTTTCGAGGTGAATTATTGTGACCTGGCCGGGGTCTAGCTCGGCCGCCTTGATCCACTCGCGGACAAACGAACCGGCATAGGGTTGCTCGGCGGATGGATACCACGGCGTGGCCACCACCATTCCGCCGGTCAGTACAAAAGACCCGCCATCTTGTTCAAACTCGTCTGCCAGACCAAACTCCAAAGCCGGTCTCCTAGCTGGCGTTCGCCAAGCGTCCCAAAAGCCGTTTCGCCACCGCCACCGCTTTGTTTCCGCCTGGCAGTCGTTCCACCAAGGCCTTGCCGCGGGCCAGCAGTAC
The DNA here is from genome assembly GCA_009784895.1 of Micrococcales bacterium. Taxonomy (NCBI): domain Bacteria; kingdom Bacillati; phylum Actinomycetota; class Actinomycetes; order Micrococcales; species Micrococcales bacterium. The sequence continues at coordinate 30,862 of WQXJ01000009.1, forward strand.
CCACCAAGTAGGCCTTTGGCCACCTGAGCTAGCTCTCCCGCCAAATAGGCTCTGGCCGGCCGCCTTTTGCCCGCGCGGTGAGGCGGCCTGGCCTTCAGCGCGGCTGAGGGCTTGGCCCAGCCGCTCCACCTCGGACTGTAAGCGATCTCTTTCGATCGCCGCCCTTCGCATCTGGAATTGCTGCGCATTCGATGACAGGACCAGTGTGTTCCACAGGTCGAGTTCGTCGCGATTGGTCAAACGGCCCAGGTCCCCGCTGCCGAGGCGATAGGCATCGATCTGGCGCGGCCGGTCCACCACTAATCCCAGGGCCAACAGGCTTTTCGGTTCGAAGCCGCCGTTATTTGACTCCAGCGGCCCGATGGCCAGTAATTCGGCCACTTGCACAGACCGGTTGGCCAGTTGGCCGGCAATCATGCCCGGGGCTAATTCGGCCTTTGTCACCTCCAGCGCAATAATGCACCATGATCCCGGTGTCATATCTGCCACCGTTAGATCCGCCAGGTCAACTAGCCAGAGGCTTGCAGCTTGGTCGCCGTGGGCGCTGGGACCATCAACGGCGCCTGCCACCGTGGCCAGCCATGGTGGGCAATTCGGCCCAATTGCGATGGTAGCGCCGCTGGCCACAAGGCCTGAAACCGTTTCCTTCAAGAGCCTCATGCAGATTCCTCCGCGTCTTGGCCGGCCAGCCAATCCTGCAAGACTTTGGCCGAGTACCTACCATCGTGGAATCGCCGAGCAAAACCTGGTCCGGCCTTGGCCGTAGCCTCGAAACGCTGCGGGTCCTTGGCTACCTGCCAAATGATGTCACCCAGATTGGTTGGGTCGGCACTCAACACCGGCGGATCTTGAGGGTAGCGTCGCCGGACGTGGCCTGGGAGCAACCCGACACTCAACCTGCCCGCGGCCATCGTCTGGTTGGCCAGCGTGGCAACGTTGCCCAATGACACCTGATCCACCACCACATCTATCTCTCGCAACAAGGCGGGCACCAAAGTGTGGTGGATTCCGGCCAGCCGTCGGTATTCGATCACGCCTTCTTGATCGAGGCGCCCAAGGATCTGGTCAACCCAGGTCGTGCCTTTTTTGAAGTCGTCCGAAGGCATATGCAGGACTTTTAGCCGGCCTTCCGGTTCCCAGGCCTGGGCCGGCGCGAAATTGGCTGGATCAATGATGATTGGCAGCCAGGTGGCATCTTCAACAAAGTCGAGCATGTCCAGGGTGGCGACGAACCTCGGAACCCCAAGTTCTCCAGACGCCTCCAGCACGCGAGCGGTCAGTGTCTCATAGACGTTCGTGTCATCTCGGTCCCTATCGGCAAAAGGCGAGAGCGGATACAGCGCAGCGTGTCTGGCCGGCGCTCTGCCAGACGAGCCGTGAATCACCACTGCCACATCTCGCCCAGATGCCAACAGCATCTCCGCTTCCTTACCAGACTGCTGTGGCAAAGTGCTCCAGTCACTGCGGCGGTCCAGGCCCAAGAACGGAATCATGTCCTCAATCAGGACGTGGGTTGCCGGCAGCACCAGGTCCAAGGCTAGGTCGATACGGCCCAGCGGCGTCTCAAAGGCGGCGGCGTCAACAAACACATCGGTAGTGAAACCAGGGTCCGGACGTCTGTCGGCGCGTACTGAGACGTTGCGACCGCTAAATCCAGCGACGTGGTCTTCCACGGCTTTGGCCCAGGCCGCGGCCTGCCCAGCCCAGTTGGCCGGCGCGATCAGCAGTTGTCGATGACCACCGCGAGGCAACCCGACTCGCCCCTGGGCGGCCTCAAGTTCTAGTGGCGACAGCACTTGCTGAGCGGCAACTACACGGTTCTCTTTGACCTCAAGCCACGGCCCGTCCGGTTCAACTTCACGTTGGTCAAGCTCAAGTTGCCAGGCCTGAGCCCGGTCAGCCGGTTGGTCTGCCAACAATCGGTCTGGCGTGTACAGCAGAGGGTAGGCCACCTCGTGGGCGGCCATCCCGTCCCGCAAAAGGCTGACCACGCTGGCGGCACCTCTAACGGAGTCGACGGCCAGCAGCCTGGGGACAGTCATCGAGGCTTGGAGTAGGCGAGCCTGGGCGCCTGGACCAAAAGCCACGGCCACCAGCGCCACCTGCCCGTCGGCAAGGCTGGCCAGATCGGCATTGCTGGCTTGGTCGACTCCGAGCGAGATGCACTCGATGCCATCGATTTCGCCTGGAATTGGGCCACTGGCAGTGCCATCTGCCACAGCACAGATCACAACTGCTAGCGCCATGGCACTTCCTCTTCAAGTTGTTCAATCGCTGTCGCCAGCACTCTGTCACGCCTGAAAGCCTCGGCGTGTTCATGGGCTTGGGCTGTCTCTTGCGGTCTGGGCGCCCTTTCGGCCGCCTGGACAAATGCCCTGGCGATGGCGTCGGGCTGAACGGCACCAGCTTCAAACACCAGGTCCCGCCCTGCCATCACTTGGCGGGCAGAATGGTCCCGGACTGTGGCCGAGACGATTGGCAATCCGGTGGCGATGTACTCATAGATCTTGCTTGAGGTCACCAGGGGCCCACCTTGGACCATGAAGACCAGGGCGTCAGTTTGTCGGTACAGATCCGGCATGGCTGTTCTGCTTATCCGGTCACGATGGTCGATCCCGAATTCCCCCAGTTTTGGGTCAAAGGCCGGGCCGTGTTTGGCTCCAACGAACTCAAGCCGGGATAGGGCCACAACCTCACTGGTTTGCCTGGCCTGTTTCCACCCTTCGGTCAACGCTTCTACCGGGAACCCAGAGGTAATAGTGCCGATGTAACGGAAGGTCAGGCCTTTTCCAGGTTGCCTGACCGGCGGGGTGAGACCGGCCGGCAAGAATTCTCCATCCCAGCCGTTGGGCACCGCCTTAATCTTCTTGGCCTGGTCAGGAAACCGCTTCCGATGTAGGTCCGCCAGCGGCTCATTGACGTACCAGGCCTGGGTGACTTGGCCAAGTATCTGGGCCAATAGCGGCTCGATCTCGGCCGCGTTTGGGTACTCCTCGCCAGTAAAGGTTCTGAACAGCCAGGCGTCACGGTCGTAGAAGAAAGTCGGTAGCCCAAACTCAGCGCCCAGGTGCAGGACCACCGAAAGATCGACCCAGGGGCCGGCGGTGGCTCCAACCAGGTCAAAGCCCTTGGCCCGGTGTAAGTGGCGAGCCGCCGAAGTCAGCACGGAGTAACAGCGGGCGTAATTGGCCACGCCAAACGGTTCAGGGAAGACCTTCGACCATCTTTGTTGACTTGTGGCCAGCCATTTTTTGTGGCGGGCAGCCCAGGTTTCGTGACGCGGCTTTGGGCCAAAGGCGGCCTCCGCCCGAGTCGCCTCCCACCGGGCGATCAGTGGGTCGCTTGGCCCAAGCGGCATTGGCCACCGGTAGACGTTGACCGCCGGGTCAACCATCTTGGTCGATTGCGGGTCGAATTGGCCCGCCAAACCAAGAGTCCACCGGTCGGCTGCCAAAACCGTGACATCGTGGCCCCGCCTGGCGAAGGCGTTGACAGTACCCAATGGCGCCCATGCCCCCGAGCCAGAGAAAGGCGGAAACCCCCAGGCGACAAACAGAATCTTGCGTCTTGGCACAGCGGAAGCTGGTTGCACGCCATGATGATAGCCCATTGCCGCAGTCACCCTGACGGCTGCCTGCGGCGGAAGACCCACCAGCGCAGGGCGGCAAAGTTGGCGGCTGCCACCACCGCCATCGAAGCGATTTTGGCCAGGTAATCCGGCCAGCCAAGCGCCAGGCCCAGGCGCACCAGCGAAGTCGAGATAACCAAGTTGACCGCCACCAGCAGGCAGTAGCGCAGTAACGCACCGGGCACTTTACCGGCGCGGAAGACCATCGACCGGTTGCCGCGGTAGTTGACCACAAAAGCGCAGGCATAGGCAATGACGTTGGCTGCCACGTCGAACAGCCCCAGGCGGTGCAGGGCAAAGAAGACACCGAAATCGACCAGCGCCGATGCCGCGCCCACCGCCAGATAGGCCAGCACCTGGCGGGCATTGGCCCAGCTAGCGGCCTTCACGACGGCGTGGCTTGGATGTCCAGGACCAGTCCTTGGACTAAGAAGTTGATGCCGACAATGGCGCTGCCCACCCCTAACAGCCAGGTGCCGGTGGAGGCCGAGATCCCAGTGGTCAGCGAGTGGATCGTGGTCCAAAGTCCAAAACCCAAACCGAAGACGAAGAAGAACAAACCGGCCAGTAGCAGCAGAGCGATGGGAGAAAAAGACCAAAGAATGTACTTGCGCCAGATCCGGCGCCAGCCACCGGTCAGCAAAGTCCACATGATCCTCGGAGCCACCCTGGTCAAAGACATAGTCGAAGTCTCGTTACCGTAGCGGGCCGGAATATCGACGTCCCTCGCCTTGACATTGGCAGTGTTGAGCCAGATCAGCAGGTCGTTTTCAAAGTCATAGCGTTTGTGGACACGATCCATTGGGATCTTGGACAAGGCTTCGGTGGTGACCGCGGTGTAGCCGTTTTGCGGGTCGACCAGGTTCCAATAGCCGGAGGATGCCTTAGAAAAGAAGGTCAAGACGATGTTGCCAAAGACGCGGTGTTTTGGCATGCCTTCGAAACTGGTCGAGGAGAAAAACCGGTTGGCCTTAGTAAAGCCGTAGCCGTCCTGGGCAATGGGGTCAAGCAGGCTGGGCAAGTGGGCTGGATCCATTTGGCCGTCACCGGCCATTACCACCGAGACATCGGCCGCCAATTCGATAGCCCGGCGGTGGCCGGTCAAAATTGCGCCGCCAACGCCCTGGTTGACCTCGTGATGGATGACCTCGGTGCGGTGGTCGGCGGCGGCCCGGGCCACCTCGTAAGTGTTGTCCGGACTGTGGTCTTCGACCACTAGGACGTGGTCGACCAGATCCGGCATGGTCTCAATCACGCTGGCAATATGGGCCTCTTCACGGTACGCCGGCACCACCGCCGCCACCTTCAGTCCCCTGTACAAAGGTCCAGATTCCCTTTCCTCGCCGCCGCTGCCTGGCTAACACCAGGCAGGCGGCGTTCACCAGCCAAGACGTGGTCAACTTGCGCTGCCTTCGCCCCAGGGAGCGCCTCACCCGGCCCGCTCCTGGGCCAGGCTATCGCACAACTCCTGCGGCCGGCGAAGTACGCTCCAACCGTCGTCAGCATGAAAATGAAGGCCGGCTGAAAGTAACGGGCATCGGTCACCAAAGTGCCATTGACCACGGTGTAGACCAGGCCACCAAACAGCCCGCCCAAGGCCACTTGGGCTTCAATGGCCCGCCAGTGCCGCAGCAGGGCCATTAAGCAGACCAGCACCACGACAAGCAGCGGCAGGTGATACCTCAAAGACCGAGCCGGCTCGGTCATGACCACGACCCAGGTCATCTTGGCCACCGATTTGACCAGCGCGCCAATCCCATTGCCAGACTCGGCCAGCGCTCCGGTCTGGCTGACATTGGGCCAAATCACCAGTTGAGCAGCTTGAACTAGCAGACCAAAACCGCCCACCACCAGTCCTGGCCCGGTGAAGCGGTTGCGCCACGTGCCCCTGGCCAGCCGCTGGCCAAACAGGGCCAGGCCAAAACCGGCCGCCGGTACCAAGATGGCCTGGCGGGTAAAGGCGGAAATCAGCACCAGTCCGGCCAGGCAGGCCAACCAGCCGATAGCCGGATCCTTCATGTAACGCCAGGTCACCACCACCATCAGGGCCGCCCAGAGGCAGGTCAGCGATTCGGTGATAGCCGCCATGGAGAAGTACAACCACAGGCAGCAGCCCAAGGCCAAGATCATCACCGGCAGGGCCAAAGGTCGGCCAAATCGCCGGGCCAGCCACCAGGCCGCGACGGAATAGAAGGCAACTGAGGCCACCACTGCGGTAGCGATCAGACCGGCAGTGCCCCAAAGCTTCACAGCCGGCGTGGCTATCAAGGGGTAGACCACCCGTGGGCGGACCAAATCCCAATCAATCAGGTATTCGGCCGAAAACCAGTGCCCTGAGGCGGCCGCCACCGCATCCGTTAGGTCCGCTCGAGACATGCCACCAAAACGCAGGGCTTGGGCATAGTAGTGCTTCGAGTCCGGCACAAAGAGGGGATAGGTTCTGGCCACGGTCAGGGCCAGCAGCCCGTAGGCGCCGGCCAAAGTCAGCCAATACCAGGTCGAGGCATGCCGAAGGGTCCTCAAAGCCTCCGCCAGGCGCCCACTTGACATCAGCCAAAGTCCCAGCGCCGGCAAAGTCCAGTTCCCAGGGCTAACCGGCGCTTGGCCAGCCCACAGCACCACACCGGCCAGGCCGCCCAGTGTCAAGGCTGACTGGGGCGATGTGATGCAGGCCACCAGGCTGACAACCACCACCACAGCCAGCGCCAGAACGGCCCAATCAGCCTCCACGGCCGCCAAATAGCTCTCCTGGAAGGTTTCGAAGGCGGCCGAGGGCAAGGCGGCCAGGTGCCCAAACCAGAAATCGCAGTTGCCGCTTGCCACCTGCCACAGGTGGACTAGCCCGGCTGACGCCCAGGCCACCATCAGTGGCCATCGCCAGCCGTTTGACCAAGATCTTTGGCTGGCCGCCGCCCACAAGTAGACCCCGGTCAAGGCGCCCAAGCCAATCAGCACGCTCGGCGCCGTCAAGGTGGCCAGGGCTGCGGCCAAACCAACCGCGCCCAACCAGTGTCGCTGGTGGTGGTGCAGCTCCTGATACCGCCAGGCCGCCACCAGCATCAAAGCCGTCAGAGCCGCCGCCAGAGAGCCCGGTCCCAGCCTCACCGAACACAACAGTGGCCCGGCACAGGCCAGTGACAAGACCATCAGGCCCAGGGCCAGCGGCCGGTCGAAACACCTCAGCAGAACCCAAGCGATAAGCCAATAGACCACCAAAGCAGCCAGTAAGGACACCAACAACAACCCCCGGGTGCCAAATAGGCGCACCGGCACGGCACCAAGCAGCGGGTAGAGCGGGTGGGCAGTGACCTCGGGCCTATCTAACAAGGTCTGTGGGTCGGCTGGCCAAAACCCAGCGGCAGAACTGGCCTGCGCCCGGTCCAAGGCTGCCTCGGCGTTGAGGCCACCGACCCGCAGGCTCTGGACCAGCCAGGCGGCTGATTCAGCCGACCTTGTGCCCCGGGCCGCCATCAGCCCCAGCGACGTCACGGTAAACAGGACCCCAAAGGTGCCCCAATACAGCCAGGCGAAAGGCTTCAGGACAAGCCCGGATAGCGTTTTCGAAGCTCTGCCCGCTGCCACCGGACAAACTCTAGTGCAGCCGGTCTTAGGCGGTTAGGAACTGGCCGAGGGACGCGCGGTGCCACAATAGTTGGTCATGAAGACCTATGGCGTGGTCCTGGCCGGGGGCGTGGGCGCCCGGCTGGGCCTAGCGGTACCCAAACAGATGGTCAAAGTGGCAGGCAAAACCATTTTGGAGCACACGGTGGCCACTTTCGCCGCCTCCCCCTTAATCGATGAGGTCATTGTTCTGGTGACGCCGGGCTGGACCGAACAGGTGGCGACCATGCTGGCCGAGCGCTACGCCAAACTTGGCCCAATCCTTGAAGGCGGGGCCACTCGCAATGAGACCACCCGACGGGTGCTCGAAGCCATCGAAGCCGATGAGGCCAAGCTTCTGCTACATGACGCTGTTAGGCCCCTGGTGAATGAGCGCATTATCAAAGCTTGTGTCGAAGAGTTGGACCGCCATGAGGCCGTCGATGTGGTCATTCCGTCTTCTGACACCGTCGTGGTAGTAGACGAGGACGAGATCATCACCCGGATTCCGGATCGCTCCCGGCTGCGCCGCGGCCAAACCCCCCAGGCCTTCAAGCTCTCAACTCTGCGCCAGGCCTACGCCAAGGCGATTGAGGACCCATATTTCCACGCCACCGACGATTGCGGTGTGGTGGTGCGCTACCTGCCAGATGTGCCGGTCAAATGCGTTCTCGGTTCAGAAAACAACATCAAGGTGACCCATCCGGTTGACCTGTTTATTGCCGACAAACTGTTCCAGCTGGCGACCTCGGCCGCGCCGGCCATGTCGCTGGATCAGCTTTCGGAGGCCCTGGCCGGCCAGGTGATTGTGGTACTGGGTGGTTCTTATGGCATTGGCGCGGAAGTCGCCCGGATCGCCAAAGCCGCCGGCGCCAGGGTGGTGGCCCATGGCCGGTCCACCACCGGATTGCACGTTCAAGACATCGAAGCGATCGAGCGCGCGCTGGACCAGGTGGCCCAAGAATACGGCCAGATCGACGCGGTGGTCCTAACCGCCGGCGTACTCAAAACCGGCCCGCTGGCCTTGGTTGATCCAGCTGAGATCACCGAGATGATTGGCGTCAACTATCTGGCCGCCGTCAACGTGGCCCGGGCGGCCTATCGCCACCTGGTCCAGACCAAAGGCCATCTGCTGATGTTCACCTCGTCCTCATACACCAGAGGCCGGGAGAACTACGCCCTGTATTCCTCCTCAAAGGCGGCCGTGGTCAATTTGGTTCAAGCCTTATCAGAGGAATGGTCCGGCCAGAACATCAAGGTCAACGTGGTCAATCCTGAACGAACCGATACGCCCATGCGCCAGCAGGCCTTTGGCCAAGAACCGGCCGGTTCGCTGCTCTCAGCCGAACAGGTCGCCCTGGCCTCACTGTCCACCTTGGCCAGTGAGCTGACCGGCATGGTGGTCGATGTGCGGCGGTCATCCGAACCCGAATAGCCCCGCAGCTATACAACCCGCTGGCCTTTGGCCTCAGGTGGGCCAGCGCTCACCGGCGACCCACCGAGGGCGCTCAATTACACGGTGGCGCGACTGGCCGCTGCCACAATGGAGCCGATGAGTCGACCTCCTGCCACCCCGCAGAACGGCCCGCCTGTCAGGCGTTCGATCAAAGGCGCCGGGCCGGCCGCGCCCTCAGCCGTGCCCGATGCCGGCCCTCCCCCTTCCTTTGCCCCGCGCCAGTCGGTGCCTGGGCGGCCCGAGCCGGCCCAGGCACCGCCACGTACGGCCGGGCCAGGCCGCCCGTTGGATGCCTCTCCCGCCCGGGCCCAAATACCGGCTCAAGCGCCGGCACTGGCCCAGCAAGTTTCCAGCCCAGCTCAGGCTCCGCCCAGAGCAAAAACCCGCTCAAAAAAACGCCGCCACCCGGTTCTGCGCACTTTGGCCATTTTGCTGGTTTTAGCCCTGGCCTGGCCGGTTGGATTGGGCCTGTGGGCCAATTCGCGGCTGAAGCACGTCGACGCTCTAAGTTCGGGGCAGTCCACTTCCGGGCGTACCTACTTGGTGGCCGGCTCGGACGCGCGCGGCTCCGGTGGCGTCAATGACACCACGGAGGGGGCCAGGGCCGATACCATCATGGTGCTGCATGTCGCCCCTAATGGCCAAGCCTCGCTGGTTTCGATCCCACGAGATACCTACGTTAACATCGCCGGTTATGGTGGCAACAAAATCAACGCTGCCTACGCCCTGGGCGGGCCCAAGCTGCTGGTCCAGAGCGTTGAGCAGCTGACCGGCTTCCACGTTGACCACTATGTCGAAGTTGGTTTTGGTTCGGTCACGGAGTTGGTCGAGGCGGTCGGTGGGGTGGAACTGTGTCTGGATCAGGACGTTTCCGACGCCAACTCCAAGTTGGAATGGCAGGCCGGCTGCCACCAGGCCGATGGACCGACCGCACTGGCTTTTTCGCGGATGCGTTACGCCGACCCGTTGGGTGATATTGGCCGGGTCGAGCGTCAGCGACAGGTTGTTAGCCAGGTGATGAAGCGGGCCCTTTCTGCCTCAACCGTGTTGTGGCCGCCTAAGCAAGTTGGCTTCGTTAGAGCCGGCACTGACGCCTTAACGGTCGATGAGTCGATGAACATCGTCTCCATGGGGCGCCTGGCCCTGGACTTCCGTAAGGCGACTGGTCCTGATGGGGCCATGGGCACACCGACAATTGCTTCGACCAATTTCACCCCGGGCGGTATTGGCTCAGCCGTATTACTTGACGAGGCCGGCGCGGCCGAGGACTTCCGCCAAATCGCTGAAGGCACCTGGAAAGGCAATAAACCCAATGCCTGACCTGGGCCAACTGCCGCAGAACTGGCCGCGCCCAAGTAGTATTTTCATTACACTGGCGGCACAGTTCTCTACCAAACCTCTACTTGGCCCGCCGGGCCTGGTCGCATACCGGCCAGCCAAACAGCCTATGCTGGTCGGCGTCTAGACAATCGTGGGAAAGGGCATGCAACCTATGGCTGGACCGCGCCACGCGCGTCCGGTGCCCAATATCGCCTCTCGGCACCGCTTGAAGCTGCGCCGTCACCGCGCGCTCAAGATCACCGTCATGTCCTTGGTGTCTATCCTTCTATTTGGCGGCACGGCCGTCGCCACCCGCCTGTACGACTTGCAGTCGAATATCCGCACCGTTGACATTTCCCACTTGCTGGTCGAATCGGCCAGACCTAGCCACCGGGCCACGACCAAAGGAGACAAATCCCCGGGCGATCCTTTCGCTGGCCAAGCCGTCAATATTTTGCTCTTTGGCGTTGATGACCGCAGCGGCGACAACGCCCGCATCGTCAAGGATGAACAAGACGGGGCGGTCCTGAACGACGTCAACATGATTGTCCACATTTCGGCCGACCGCCAACGCATTGACACAGTTGCATTGCCGCGTGATCTGCTGGTTGACCTACCCGGTTGCATCCAAGTCTCGGGTGATGAGGGTCATCCGATTGGTTATCACGGACAGATTAATGCCGCTTGGGCCCAAGGCACCGGCGGCGGCGAGGGCAACCACGCCCAAGGCATCGCCTGCGTCGTCAAAACCGTCGAAGAGGTAACCGGGGTTCGCCTGGATGGTTGGGTCATGGTCGACTTCTTTGGTTTTGTTTCTATGGTCGATGCCCTGGGCGGGGTGGAAATGTGCATCGAAGAAGACTTCAAAGGCCAGGGTCTGAACGTCGAAATCACCGCCGGTATGCAGACCTTAGACGGACGTACCGCCCTGAGATATGCCCGCACGCGCAAAGGCTGGTCCGGCGAAAAGAGACTTGACGGCTCAGACTTGGAGCGAATTGGCCGTCAACAGCAAATGATCAGCGCCGTCATCCACAAGGTCCTGGCCGAGCGATCGCTTGGGTCTATCCCCAAGGTCAACAATTTCGCCACGGCCTTGACCAAATCGCTGACCGTCTCCGATGATCTGAACTCAATCCGCGAGTTGATTGGCCTGGCCTATTCGCTGCGCAACATCGAAATGGCCAACGTCTCGCTGCTGCAAATGCCAACTGTGCCGGCCTGGTCTGATTCCAACCGGGTCGAACCTGATGACTACGGCTCGTCCAATCCCATGGGTATGACGGCCCAAGAGGTCTTCGAATACCTCGCTACCGACCAGCCCATTCCCGGCACGGTGCCATATAAGCTGATCAACCCCGACCCGCCGGCCGAGGACCAGGAAGGCGACCCGGCCTCGCCGGCGCCGCACGGAACCGCGCCTAAGCCCACACCAGAACAGGGCATTGTCACCGCCTTCGACGCCCCGGTCACCTGCAAGACCGGCTGAGATGCAGGAAGGACTCCCATGCGAGTAGCCAGTGTGGTCGGGGCACGCCCACAGTTCATCAAACTGGCACCGGTGGCCAGGGCGATGGCCGCGGCCGGAATAGACCATGTCATCATTCACACCGGGCAGCATTATGACGAGGCCATGTCCAAAGTCTTTTTCGCCGATCTGGCCATCCCAGCGCCTGACGTCGATTTGGCGGTCGGTTCAGGTTCGCACGGTCAGCAAACTGGCGCCATGCTGGCCGGACTCGAGCAGCAGTTCGACCACCTAAAGCCCAATTGGGTGCTGGTCTACGGCGACACCAATTCGACCCTGGCCGGCGCCTTGGCGGCCGCAAAGTCACACTGGCCGGTGGCGCACCTCGAAGCCGGCCTGCGGTCGTTTAACCGGCTGATGCCGGAAGAACACAACCGGGTGCTAACCGACCATGCCGCTGACCTGCTTCTGGCCCCGACCCAAGTGGCCATGGACCATTTGGCCAATGAAGGGCTGTTGGGCAAGGCGCGTCTGGTCGGTGACGTTATGACCGACGTCTGTTTTGCCGTCCGCGACGCCCTAATCGATCAGGGTCTACCGCAAGGCGGCGACTACCTGGTCTGCACCGTCCACCGGGCTGAGAACACAGATGACCCAGAACGTCTTGACCAGATCGTCTCCCAGCTGGCCGCACTGCCTTTGGAAGTCCGCCTGCTGGTTCACCCCCGCCTACGCGACCGGGCCAAGAGCTATGGCCTTGACCTGGCGACCGGCTCGCTTAGGCCCTCCGGTCCCCTGCCCTACCCCGAAATGGTCAGGGCTGTCTTGGGCAGCTGCGGCGTGGTGACGGACTCAGGCGGGCTGCAAAAGGAGGCCTACCTGCTGGGCCGCGTTTGCACCACGCTTCGCACCGAAACCGAATGGCCTGAGACGCTGCTTGACGGTTGGAATCTGCTGGCTCCTGATCTGGCCAACTTGGCGGACCTGGCCACCAGGCCGCTGCCAAGCGCCGAACGGAGGCAACCCTACGGCGACGGCCAAGCCGCCCAGGCCGTGGTGGCGGAGCTTCAGTCAGCCAGGCCACACCTTGACCAAGCCTGAAGGGATCACCAGTGGCAGCGGGTGCAAGCGGGCATAGCGCCCCACCGCCTTTGGCCAAGGCTCGTCACTCCGACCCGTCTTTGGGAGCTCGGTCTTGGCGCGCTCGGGGCCTTGGCGTTGCCGCTGGTGGCGAACTGGTCCTGGAACGTCAGGCTCTGGGCCGGCACGGCGGGGTCGGTTTTGATTGTCTACGCCATGATCAGTGCCAGGGAGAACGTCGCTTGGCCAGGATACGCGGCGCTGCTGCCTTGCCTTGGCACCCTGGCGTTGGTGATGGCCGGCTCCTACGGGCCCGGCCCCTTGGCCCAGATGCATCCGATCGGCCGCCTGCTTTCGGCCCGGCCAATGGTTTGGTTGGGCGGGATGTCCTATTCCTGGTATTTGTGGCATTGGCCGTTCATAGTCTTCGCCCGCGCCGCCCTGCCCGGCCTGAGCGGCCCGGTTTGCCTGGCCTTCGGCATCGGCTCGCTGTTGCCGGCCTACGTCACTCACAAGCTGGTAGAAAACCCAATTCGCTTTAGGCCCGTCTTTTCCCGCCGGCCGATGGCGGCCCTGGCCGTGGGCGCACTTTGCACCGCAGTAGGGCTTTCGGCTGGGGTGGTGACCAGCCGAGCTAGCCGGCCGGTCCAACACCACCTGGCCGCAACCACATCGCCGGCCGAGGTCTCCACTAGCACCCCCCAACGCGATTGGGACGCCATTTTGGCCACGACCAGCTACCCGACCATTACACCGGACCCCCTGGCAGCCGGGGCCGACCTACCGGCCGCTTACGCCACCGATTGCCGCCAACGCAAGGAAGATGTTGAGCCAAGACCGTGTTTGGCCGGCGACCTGACCTCCTCCAGGACGATTGCCATGGCCGGCGACAGCTACATCGAACAATGGGAGCCGGCCGTTGACCGGGCGGCCAAGGAACTAGGCATCAAAGTAGTGGGCTACTACAAGGCGGCTTGTCCTTTGACCGTGGCTGCCATTGACATCTCGCAGGCCCAGGCCGAGGTCTACCACAACTGCCCCACCTGGTCGCGGGCAGTGGTTGATGAACTAATCGAGCTCCAACCCGACTTGGTCTTGACCTCTCAGTTCAGCTCCCAGGCCCTGAGCGATCCTAACGATCCGGCCTCTGAAGGCAGCCAAGCTGCGATGGAGGCCGGCGTAATGGAACTGTGGCAGCAGCTAAAACGAGCCGGCGTGCCAATCCTGGTACTGGGCCGCAACCCCGCCGGCTTCATTCCTGGTGAGAGCTATCCCACCATTTTCGAATGCGTCGCCCAGAACGCAGAAGACCTGACGAAATGCCAATTCGCGCCCGACACGACCACGGCCGAATGGCAGCAAGCGATGGTCCGGGCCCTTGATGGCGGGGCCACGTATTTCGATTTGAATGACATGATTTGCTCACCGCAGGCTTGCCCCGCGGTAATCGAAGGGGTCTTGGTCTATCGCGGTGGAACCCATATTAACGCCACCTTCGCCGAAACCCTCACCCCACTGATCAAGGCCGAACTGGTCAGACACCTGCGCTGACCGGCCGTGACCTTGCACCAAAACAGGCTGACCGGGCGTGACCTTGCACCAAAACAGGCTGACCGGGCGTGACCTTGCACCAAAACAGGCTGACCGGCCGTGACCTTGCACCAAAACAGGCCGGAGCTTTTGTGACGTTAGGATGACCAGGCCAAACGTATCGCATCAAGGATTCGCACCTGTTTTCATGCGCGGTCGTGGCGGCTTGACCTGCGATAGTACTAGGTCACGGCAGCTGGACCTGCGTTGATGCACGGCCTTGACAGCTCGATCTGCTTCCCCACTGCGTCAGTCAGCTTCGTGGTGGTTGGCCGCCTTCGAGCAGAGCCAGGAAAGCGGCCTCGTCTAGAACGGGTAGGCCCAGCTTTTCAGCCTTAGCCGCCTTTGAGCCGGCCCCCGGACCGGCCACCACCAGGTCGGTCTTGGTTGAAACCGACCCGGCCGCCCGGCCACCCCGCTCCTCAATCGCCTCCTTGGCGACCAGGCGGGTCATTGACTCTAGGCTGCCGGTCAGCACTATGGTCAGCCCGGCCAGGTTCTGCGACACAGCTGTCTGGTCAGTGCCTGGAGCCCCGGCACTGGCCAAGTCACCTGCCACCGGGTCGAGCGCCACCCCACCGGCCCGCCAGCGCCGCACAATGGCTTGGTGCCAGTCAATTGCCAACCAGCCTTTGACCGAGGCCGCTATCACCGGACCTACCCCACTGACCTGGGACAACTCCTCAGCGCTGGCGGCTTCAATGGCGCTCAACGAGCCGAAATGGCCAGACAGGGCCCTGGCGGCGGTTGGCCCAACGTGCCGGATCGATAAAGCCACCAGCAGTCGCCAAAGCGGCCGGGTTTTGGCCTCTTCAAGCTGCCCAAGCAAGGCTTGGCCAACCTCGTCAAGCTCGAATCGTTCAGCCGGTGGCTGGAAAAACGACGCCGCCTGGCTACTGGACCTGCCTGGGACTGCCGGGAGACGGGTTGTGGCCTGGCCGGCCAGTTCGCGCAGTCGTTCGGCTTTACCGGCCTCGGTCATGCGACCAAAATACGGAGTCTGCTGCCACCCGGTGGCGCCGTCGTTGTCAGTGTTGACGCCTCGCCAGGTCCAGGCCCGCATCAGGTCACTGGCCGTTAGGTCAAACAGGCCGGCTTCACTGGCCAGCACCGGCTGGGCGGGCGGGCCCGCGACCCCGTCAGGCCGGTCCAGATCCGGCCTGGTCAAGGCCAAAGCGGCCTTGGCGCCCAACGAGCCAATGTCAAGGGCGTTGCGCGAGGCCAGGTAGGCCAGTCGCTCGGCTACTTGGGCCGGGCAGTGCTGAGCATTGGGACAGCGCAGGTCAACATCGCCTTGGCTGGCCGGCGCTAGGGCTGCGGCGCAATCAGGGCAGTGGCTGGGCATAACAAAACTGTGCTCGGATCCGGTCCGTGCCGCCGCCACTGGCCCAACCACTTCCGGTATGACATCACCAGCCTTTCGCAAAACCACTGTGTCGCCTATCAACACGCCTTTGCGCTCGACCTCACGGGCGTTATGCAAAGTTGCGCTGGAGACGGTCGACCCAGCCACATTGACCGGCTCCATCACGGCGAAAGGCGTCACCCGACCGGTCCGCCCAACTTGGACCTTGATATCAATCAGCTTGGTGTTGACCTCTTGGGCTGGGTATTTGTAGGCAATGGCCCAGCGAGGAGCCCGCGAGGTCGCCCCCAGCTGCCTCTGGGCGGCGAAGGAATCGACTTTGACCACGATCCCGTCAATCTCATAGGCCACCTGCTGACGCTGGGCGGCGAAGTCCTCAACCATTTCCAGGACCGCCTTGCGCTGGTCAAACACCTTGGCCTGGTCCGAGGTGGGCAACCCCCACTGGCCCAGCAGCTGATAGAGCTGGCCTTGAGAGTCAAGCCTGATTTGGCCTGGGCCTTCCCATTGCATCCGCCCGATGCCGTGAACCAGCATTCGTAGGGGCCGCCTGGCCGTGATGTTGGGGTCTTTTTGGCGCAGCGAGCCGGCCGCAGCGTTGCGCGGATTGGCGAACGGTTTGCGTCCGGCCTCGACCAGCTCGGTGTTGAGGTCGGCAAATTCAGCCTTAGGGAAAAATACTTCCCCGCGCAAGTCGAGCCAGTCTGGCGGCCGGTCAGTATCAAGCCGCAGCGGCAGTGTCTCAATCGTCATGGCGTTGGCCGTGACGTCCTCGCCAACCCGGCCATCTCCCCTGGTGGCAGCGCCTATCAGGACCCCGCGGCGGTAGGTCAAAGACAGGGCCAGGCCGTCAACTTTGAGTTCGGTCAGCCAGCTGACCGGCCGGTCTTGACCAATCAGACGGCTAGCCCGATCCATCCAAAGTTCCAGGTCAGCAGTGGAAAACACATTGTCAAGCGACATCATCGCGACGGCGTGGCGGACCGAGGCGAAATCGCCGCTCGGGCTTCCACCGACCTGACGAGTGGGCGAATCTGCTGTCCTTAGCTGCGGAAAGCGTTGCTCCAAAGCCATTAGTTGACGCATCAGATCATCGAACTGCGAGTCGGAGATAGTTGGCGCGTCATCGACGTAATAGGCCCTCTGATGTGCTCTTATGTCCTCCACCAGGCTATCCCAATGCCTCCCGGCGTGGTCGAGATCAGCCTTGGCCTGAAGGTGGCGGTTGCGAGGTGGGGCCTGATCCATGGTCATTATCTTGCTACCTTTGCCCCCCGTTGCGGCCTAGCCCGGCCCGATTCGCGCCTGGCGAACACAATCAAACTCCTCCCTCTCCCTCTAGGTATTACTGCTAATGTGACCTAGTCACTGACAGGTGCCCGTGTTGGGCTGGTCAGACATGTCCTAATACAGCCCCTCAGGGCGCGGCGCGCTCTGGCCAGTCGAGAACGGTACGAAATGAACCTAACAAGCGGCACTGCGGCTCCGCCGGCCCTCCCATCTGCACCTAGCGGCGGTTTCCTTCGCCAACTGATCAAGCTGATCGCCATCGTTCTGACGTTCTGTCTGGTGGCCTTTGGCGTGGTTTGGTTCTTGACGTCCGGTGGCATCACCAGAACCGCTTCCGACACCAAGCTAGTTGAGCTTCTGGTCAAAGCCGATTTCGCCGACCGTGCCTTCTTCACTGAGCAGGAGTTGATTCGCACCAACCACACTGAGCTGGAAGAGGAACAGCTGGATCCTGGCAATCAGGCGGTCAAAGAACTGGCGGCCGCTGCCAACAGCTTTGGCATTGCCAACCTGAAGCTGACCGATTCGGCGGCGGATAAGCAGATCATGGCCCTGCTGACCGATCCGGCCAAGCGTTTGGCCGAATCTCGCGAGGAGATCTGGCGCGGCCACCCGGCTGGCGATGAGTCGGTAGCTACCTACACCAATATGCAGATGGCGATCAGGGATTTGACTGCCAAAGCTCCCGATCTAATCCAAACCGCGGTGCTGGTGCCTAGCGCCAAGCAGTACGCCACGGCAGTGGCCACCGGTGGCAATCCCTGGCCACTGACGGTTCAAACACCCGACAACGACTTTCGCCAAGGAGCCCTAGACACCCTGGTTGAGACGACCCAGAATTCGGCTGACAAAGCCCACACCGCCCCAACTATCTTCATGTGGGTCACAATTGGCCTGGCCGTGCTGGCCGCAGCCGCCTGGGCCTTGCTGCTAATGGGCCGCAAAACCTGGGCCAAGCCAGTGCCCAAGGCGCCCAAGGCCGCTAGAGAACCCAAGGCGCCCAAGGCCGCTAGACAACCCAAAGCGCCCAAGGTCCCAGGTCTGGCCAAGACCGCCAAACAACCACTCGAAGCCGAGGCCGCGGCCCCCAAGGCCCCAATCTTCGCCAAAAAGACCATGGAACCGACTAAGGCCGAGGCCGCACCTGGACCCAAGGTAGATCAGACCCAGGCAGCGCCGGGGCCCATGGTTGAACAGGCCAAGGCGCCCAAGTCTTCGATCTTTGCCAAGAAAACCAAGGAGCCAACCGAGCCCAAGGCTGCACCTGAACCCAAGGTTGAACAGGCCAAGGCGCCCAAGGCTTCGATCTTTGCCAAGAAAACCAAGGAGCCAACCGAGCCCAAGGCCGCGCCTGGACCCAAGGTTGAACAGGCCAAGGCGCCCGAACCCAAACCGGCTGCAGCCACCCAGACCAGGCCTCCAGCCCCAGCCCTTGGCGCCAAGGCAGCTCAAGCCAAGGCCGAGCCCAAAGCGGCGGTCAAGCCGCCCCTGGCCAGCTCTGCGCCCAAGCCACCGGCGCCGGCATCGGCCGGAGACACCACCAAACCTGCGGCTAAGGGCCCCAGCTTTGGTCATAGCCCGGCCACCCGGCCGGCCCCGCGCTTCGGCCAGACCAGCGCCACAGCCGGCCCGGCCGCGCCCAAGGCTGGTGCGACTGCCGCCAAACCGGCCGGTGCCACCCCGCCGCCGGCTCGGCCGCCCTTAGGCGCGCCCAAGCCTGGCAAGACGCCGCCTGAAGGCGACCAAACCCCCAAAAAGGATCCGTCCACTGACACCAAGGCCAAACCCGAAGCTGGCCGCCGCATTCCGTGGCGCACCACCGGGGGCGGGAGCTAACCATGCCGCGACCTGGAGGCGTGTCGCCTGGGAGAGTGCTGGAAAGCACCCTCCGCCTCCACTTTCCCCCCGGTAGCCATCAGGCGGCTTTAGGCCTGGGCCTGGCCGCCAGGCGCTCGGCTAGACCTCAGTGCGAAGCGGCCAAACAGGCTCTGGGCAAGGAGCAGTTCGAGTGACACCGGCCACCCCCAGACGGGGACTGCTAATCGCCACGGTGGCTGTCTTGGCGGTCGGTCTGGCCACGGCAGTAGTCGGGCTGATTGGTGCCTTTGGGGCGCTTGGTTCGGCCAAACTCGACCAGTCAATAGTGGGCGTTTTCCAGCGGGTCGAAGCCGCCAGCGCGTCACTGGCAAACGAGCGTCAACTGACTGACGAACCTGATGCCATTGACGCCACAGACCGTGCCTTTGCCGCACTGGCCAGCCAACTGGCTTCTATCAGCATCACGGACTGGACCTGCGATGCTCAAGAAGGCCAGGTCAACACGGCAGAGGTCCGTCAGTACCCTGAAGACGCCCTGACCGCCGCCCGGGCTAGTGGGCCGGCTGAAGTTGATCAGCTAATTGGTCAGCTTGATGCCATCCCCCAGCTCTGCGTCGGCTCAATCAATGACACTGGGCTTCGCACCACTATCGACTCCTACGCCGCAGCAGTGGCGTCGACTCCGGCAATCGGGGCTCAGGACCTCAGCCAGCGAGACGCAACTTTGACGACGGCCTCGAAAGCAGCCGACTCGCTGGTCAGCACGGCTGACGGCCGGGTCGTGGCGACCGCCATCGCGGTTGGCCTGTTGGCCCTTGGCCTGGCCTTTGGGCTGTGGCGCCTGATCCGTGGCGGCAAGGCTCCGGCCGAGAGCCAGCTGCGCCGGCGCCTAGCCGATGGTTGGCATCGCTTCACCGGGTCAAAAGATGATTACGATCAGATTCCCGAGGTCGAGATCATCGGTCCGCCGGGCCGCGGCGCCGCCAGCTTGCCGGCTATGGCCGCCCCTCGGCCCGCAGATGACCCCGACCAGACCGAGGTAGCTGAACCCGAATTCGAACCGGTGGCTCTCGACGAGCCGGAGGGCCTGCCGGCCTCACCAGTGGCCGGTGTCGAAATGGCTGAGTCCTTCGCCGACCCGGCAACTGCGGCCGAACTCACCCCCAACCCAGCGCCGCCGGCGCCGACGGTTGCGCCACCGCCCCGACCAGTGCCGCCATTGGCGCCCAGGCCCACACCCAGACCACGACTCAAGCCTTTGTACCTTGACCCAATGCCGATGAGCCCTTCGGCCATCAGCGACACAATGCTCGAGCCGGTCGCCGGACTCGATTCGCCAGCCAGCCGGGAGGTTGAGGCGCCTGTCAGAGGTGCCGTCCTGGCCAAATTCGCACCCCGGGTCTCACCGACTCCGGCCCAAGGTCCGGCCCAGCGCACCCTCAAACCCTCCCGGGCGCGCATCGTTGAACCTGGTGGCGCGGCCACCCATCCGGCCACGGCCGGTCTGCGGCCAGACCAGATCAGCCAGCTATTGGCGGCCGAGCAGCCAATCGCCTTGACACAGGCCATGACCGAAGCCCTAGCTCAGGTCAGCCGGCCACACCAGGTTCGCTGGTCACTGCGAACCGAATCCGAGCTGCCAGCCGCTCTGGCGCCACGCCTAGCCCACGTCGTGGCCGAGCTGATCGACGCGGCCACGGCCAAGAACCCAGCCCTGGTGGTGCTTGTCACCGCCAACCAGGCGGGCCCAAATCTCTACGTCACCGTCTCTGACCGCGCCGCAGGCGGCAGCAATGGCCGCTTTGGCCTGGGATCACGTTCAAGAGCCATTCAAGCAGTGGCCGACCGTATGGGCGCTTCGCTGACCTCACGCGCCGGGCCGGGCGGGCGTGGTAGCGACGTCACCGTCTCGTTGCCGCTTCAACCGGAGGCCGAATCTGCGGCGGTGGCATCCCCGGCACCCGCCGCGCCAAGGCAGCCCAGCCCGGCCATCGCGGCGGCACCTCCGCCGGTCGAAGAGACCACTGCGGCCGCACCGACCAGGTCCTGGATTTCGACCAGCCCAACCTACGAACCCGCCCGGCAACGACTGACCCGTCAGGCCCCCTATGAGCCAGCCGCCTCAGTCTCCAGCGCCAAAGCAGCCCGGGTTACGACCACCGATGCCGGATCATCGATCTGGGACGATTCCGCCCACCAGCGGCGGGTCGCCCCACCCCAGTGGGGTCAACCGCAAAGCCCGCTGACCGACCCAACTGCCTACGGTCAAGCCGCACCGGCACCGAAGTCACCTGAGGCCTCACCTTGGGACAGTCACGGCGAGACCGACAGTCATCATCAGACCCCTGCCACCAGCCCAGCCCTAACCAATTGGCCGCCAGTGCGAGCTGTTGAGGTTCCGGCATCGGCCCCTCAAGCTGCCCCACCCGCCCCGGTGGCACCACCAGACGACCCATGGGACCGCCTGGCTCCACCCGGCCGGCGCAACGGCGCGGCCTAAGGGGTTGACGAATGACGCGACCCGAGCCGAGCCGTCACCCGAGCGCCATCGCCATGGTCCTAACCGGCGCTGATGGCATTATCTCGGCTGTCAGCCCGAGCCTTGAGGCTATGACCGGTCGCAGCCGGACCGAGGCGATTGGCTCACCCTTGGCCCTGTTGCTGCATTCGGGGCAACCAAGCGGTCTAAACACAAATCTGATGCCAGCCCTACAAGCCGGCGAAATGACGGTGGCTTATCAGCATTTGGCGGATAACTTGGGTGGTTCGGTTTGGCTGCTGACGGTGAGTGTCGGCATTTCTGAAGGCACTTTGCTGGTCGGTTTCCCACCCAGCCACGAAAAGGCCCAACGCACGGCTGAACGGCTCTACCGCCTGACCACCGACGTTGAGCGCTCGGCCTTAGAGGCAGGTCAGTCGCGCGAGGCCGCCACCGCGCTGGGCGCGGAGAAACTCGACGCCCAACTGGCCGATATGGGCAATGGCAGCTACGCCGAATGGATCCAAAGTGTCCTGCAGGCCGAGGTCGATGACCGTCCAACCCTGGCAGGCTCGCCCCAGGGAGGGCCAATGGACTACGTCTGGGACCGGGCCTTGGATTTGCACACCATCGTGGCCAAACAACAGGCCGGCCAGACCAAGCTGTTTGAGGCCTCGCAGGTTATGGCCTCGGCCGCCCAGAGTGCTGAAAACCAGGCCGAGCCGATGGACCAGACTGGCGCCCAGGTGGTGGCAGCCGCCTCGCAACACCAAGGCGGTAGCGCCACCTTGCTAACAGCCGGCCACCGGGTTAGTGCTGGCGCCCAGGATTCGGCCCTGCGTGTGCGCGCCCTGCAGCAGGTGGTCGAGCGCACCCAGACCCTAATGGCGGCCCAGCGCTTCATGTTGGCCGGCACGTTGGTCCTGACGGAGGCTGTTTTCGCTGCGCTGCGGCCAGCTTGTCTGGCCAGTGGGGCTTCGGGGCGGGTTTTGCCCGATGCCGCCTACCCACCTGCCGTCAAAACTCGCCCGGGTGACAGGGAGCTTGAGTTTGTGGCGCCGCTGGTGGCGGCACTGCGTGAACTGGCACCGCGGTTATCAATGGGCACGGCCCGGATCCAAGCCGGGTTGAACCGGATCACCAAAGAAGCGATCGAGGCCGCCGGGCAACTGCGGACCTTTGACTCCTCACTGGCCTCATGGCGACTGCTGTCCCAGCGTTTTGGTCTACCGACTTGGCTAGTGCCCGACGACCTCGACCCGCAGGGCGCGGCTGCCCGGCTCGACGGCCTGGTTGACCTAGCCCGCGCCGCCTTGGGTCGCGGCGGCTTCACCGACCCAACGCCCATTTCTGAAGCCGCCGCCCAAGTCAGCCGGGCCCTGCGCCAAGTTGCTGGCCCTTTCCGCCGCGGCTAGGGGGTTGGTGAATAATGCGCGCCGAAACGAGGATCGTCACCAGGTGATGCATCGCCAGGCGGAGGTCTGCCCCGCTAGCAGAGCTAACGGGGTACGGCCGACAACGAAGCGAGGCGCCGCCTGGGGGCGACCGCAGCCGGCGGGAATTGTTCACCAGCCCCCTAATCACGTTCGACTAGACCGTGGGCGATGACCAGGTCGCCGCGGTAGAAGACGGCCGATTGCCCGGCCGCCAGGGCGCCGATGGGCTGGTCCAGCGCAACGTTTCCACGGTCTTGTTCCTGCCAGGTCAGGTGACAGGGATAGACCCGGCCATGGGCTCTAACCTGGACTTCGGTTTCGAAGACCGGCCCTGGCTGGGGCACCAGCCAGCTCAACTGAGACAAGCCAAATGACTCCACTGCTAGGTCCTCGGCCAAGCCAACCCGGACCAGGCCACCAGGCACGTCGACCGCGGTGACGTAGCGCGGCCGGCCTGTCGGGTCCGGATCGCCCAGCGCCAAGCCTCGGCGCTGTCCCACTGTGAAACCGTAGGCACCATCGTGATGGCCTACCACTGTGCCAGTTTGGTCTAGAACAACCCCCGCCTGCGCGCCAAGGCGCTGGCGCAAGAAACCTTGGACATCGCCATCGGCAATGAAGCAGATGTCGACTGAATCGGGTTTGGCCGCCGCCGGCAGGCCAAGGCTCCGGGCCTGGGCCCTAACCTCAGCCTTTGAGGTCATGTCGCCTAAGGGAAAGAGGCAACGGCTTAACACCTTGGCTTCCACCGCCGCCAGCACATAGGACTGATCCTTGGCCCGGTCTTTGGACCGGCGCAGCTGGACTTGATCATCCTTTAGGCAAAGCCGGGCATAGTGGCCAGTACAAATGGCATCAAACCCGAGGGCCGTAGCTTTGGTTTGCAGCAACCTGAGCTTAATCAGCCGGTTGCAGCGGACACACGGATTTGGAGTCCGCCCGGCAGCGTATTCGGCCACGAAGCCCTCGACCACTTGCTCTTCAAATTGCTTTGAGGCGTCCCAAACCTGAAAGTCGATACCAAGTATGTCCGCCACGGCCCGAGCCTCGTTGGCCTCATCCACCTGGCCACTGTTTTCGCCGTTGGCCCGGCTTTTGGACGCAGTCCGGTTCAGGGCCAAGTAGGCTCCGGTCACCTGGTGGCCAGCATGAACCATAGCGGCGGCCGCCACCGCCGAATCGACGCCGCCCGAAAGGGCGGCCAGCACCCTCATCGGTTCACTTCCACGAAGATGTTTGCAACTGACTGGCCAGCCGCCGCCTGGCGACCTGGCCTGGTCGGTTTACCAGCCGGTTCCTATTTGGGCGGTTGGCTGCCATTTGCCGCCACCCTTGGCCTGGTAGTACATCAACTTGCCGTCATTAGTCCGGCCAATCAGGTCAGCCATGCCATCGCCGTTCAAATCAGCGGCTGAAATAGTGGTGAAAACACCCCAACCATGACCCACTTGGACAGGCGACAGCCACTTGCCGTCGCCCCTACCACCGTACAAATACAAGTTGCCGTCTTTACGCAAACCGTAGATACCGTTCTTACCAGTCTTATTGGCATCCCCGGCTCCAAACACTTCCCAACTGGTCCAACTAGTCCCAACCTGCGGGTAAGGCGACATGAACCCGCCCTTACCGTTACCGCGGTACATGATCAACTCACCGGTAGGCCTGATGGCCAGCAAATCAGCTTTCTTATCCCCAGACACGTCACCA
>WQXJ01000010.1 GCA_009784895.1 Micrococcales bacterium
CGTCCCTGAGCAGGGCGTCGATGGCACCGTGGATAACAAAAAGCTCCTCGTAGCTGACAGACCCCAGGCCGTTGGTCATAACGGCCACCCGGCCCTCGTTGGCGCCTTCAGGCGTCTCCGCCAATAGGCCGTCCACCAGCATCTTGGCCATCTCGACGGCTGTACCAATGGGCTGCTCGGAAAGTCCGGGCTCGCCGTGGATGCCCATGCCCACGCCCATCAGGCCCTTCGGCACTGTAAATAGTGGTTCGTCAGCGCCGGGCAGTGTGCAGCCGGTGAAGGCCACGCCAAACGATCTGGTGCGCGAATTGGCCAGCGTGGCGAACTCGAAGACCTGGTCTAGTGACCAACCTTGTTCGGCCGCCCAACCGGCCGCCTTGAAGACGCACAGGTCGCCGGCAATACCGCGGCGTTTGGCCCAATCAGCTGGTTCAGCTGAGGAAATGTCGTCGGTTACGGTGACCGTTTTGCAGGGCACGCCTTCAGCGTTGAGGCGGGCCTCAGCCTCATCAAAGTTGAGGCAATCCCCGGCATAGTTGCCGTAAGTCAAAAGGACGCCGCCGCCAGCTTCTGCGGCTTTGGCGACATCGTAAACATGCTGGGCCGATGGCGAGGCGAAGACGTTGCCCATGGCCGCGCCATGCGCCAGGCCGGGGCCAACTAGGCCGGCGAAGGCCGGATAGTGGCCCGAGCCGCCCCCAATCACAATCGCCACCTGGCCTTCGGGTGTGGCCGTAGCCCGGGCCACACCGCCCGGCACGCGCACCACCCGGCTGGGATAGGCGGCAACGAAGCCCTCGATCAGCTCATCGTAAAAGTTCTTTGGGTCATTGAAGATAAAAGTCATATCTGACCAATCGTGGTAATTCTGGCGGGATCTAAGCGTCCGGGCTGCGCCCATTGCCACACCAGCATTGGCGGGCAAGCCTTGGCCGGCCGCTTAGGCCAGGAACCTCATGGCACCTGGCCTAAGCGTGGGCGCAACCCCAACGAACTAACTATTGATCCATTGAGAACATGCCGTATTGCTCAATGTTGTCTGGAATGATCAGCACGCAGTCCATAGCCTGCTTTTCGCTGCCAGCGCCGGTCTCGCCAGTCTTCAAGAAGTTGTCGAGCTGCTTGACCAGTTCCTCGGTCTCAGCCACGATCGGCTGGAGGACAGTGCCCAGCAGTTTGCCGGCCTTGATGGCCTCGACTGCATCAGGTGAGCCGTCAAAGCCCATCACGATGATGTCTTTGCCAGGAACCTTGCCCAGCTTCTCGATGGCGGCGATAGCGCCCAGTGCCATTTCGTCGTTACCAGAAATAACGCCCTTGATGTCCGGGTGCGCGGTTAGCAGCACCTCCATCTTGGCGGCGCCTTCCTCACGGACCCAGTTGGCCGTTTCGGTTTGCAGCAAGTTCATTTCCGGATAGTTAGCGAAGACGGACTTGTAGGCATCAGAACGCACCGGGGCGTTGTTGTCGGTCGGGTTGCCGTATAGCTCGACAAAGTCACCTTTGCCTTCCATTTGCTCGGCAAAGTACTGCCCGCCCAGCTCGGCGCCTTGAGCGTTGTTAGCGATGATCTGAGCTTTGGCAATGCCTTCAGCCTCGATCTCAGCGTTGATCAGGAATACTGGCACGCCGGCATCGGTCGCCTTTTGCACAACACCAATTGACTCCTTGGCCCCAGCCGGGTCGAGAACAATAGCGACCGCCTTCTTGGACAGGGCCGCATCAATCAGTTCTGACTGCTTTTGCGGGTCGTTGTTGTGGGCGTCAATCGATGTGGTGTAGCCCAGAGCCTCGAGCTGCTCTTTAGCCGTATTGGCCTCAGCGCTCCAGTAGGGGTTGTCCAGCACCGTGGTGATGATGGCAACATAGCCGCCCGCGGCATTGTTGTCGCCGCCGCCTCCACCCGATGGCTTGTCGTCGTTGCCCGAAGAGCAACCGCCAATCGTAATCAACGCGGCGGCCACAAGGGCGACTAGTAGCTTCTTCTTCATGGTCTTGTTCTCCTTGAAGTTTTGGTTGTGATTCGATATTTGGAGTTTTGTTGGAAGTGTCAGTGCGACTCTTTGTTGTTACGAGGCGTCGGTTGACGGCTCGGCGGTGCGCGGTGGAGGCTCGGCGCTCCCACCAGCGCTAGTTGGCGCCTCTCCGGTTCCAGCGCCACCCCGCCGCTTGAGGCCTTGCTGGAACTGATCGAGTGCCACGGCTGCGATAATGACTAGGCCCTTAATGACCATTTGCCAGAACGTTGAAACGCCCACAATCACCAGGCCGTCAGATAGGAAGCCAATAACGAAGGCCCCGACCAAAGTGCCACGCACCGAACCGCGGCCACCGGAAAGGGCGGCGCCGCCAATGACCACAGCCGCAATGGCGTTCAGCTCATAGAACTGGCCGGTTTGCGGCGTGGCGGCGGTTAGCTCGGAGGCGATGATCAGGCCAACGATGGCTGAGGCGAAACCACAGAGCACATAGACCCGGGTTTCCACCTTTTTCACCGGGACGCCGGAAAGCTCGGCGGCCCGGGGGTTGCCACCCACGGCGTAGACCCAGCGCCCAAACGGCGTCAGGGACAGTAATGCGTAGGCGGCGATGGCGACGGCCACCATGATCCAGACCCCCATTGGGATGCGCAGGATAGAACCCAGGCCGATCTGCGAAAAACCAGTGTTGCCCAGATCTGGCGAACCTTGCAGGCGGGGGAAGGTTTTGCCGTCGGTAATCAACATGGCTGCGCCCCGGGCGATATACATCATGCCCAAGGTGGCCACAAAAGGTGCAACTTTGAACCTTGTTACCATCACGCCGTTTACGAGGCCGCAGAGTGTGCCAACTGCCAACGAGATGACAACGACCACCCAAACCGCCGGGTAGGCCGTGGTGTTACCCCACGGCAGCGAGATACCTTGCAAGCACCAGCCGGCCACCATGCCGGATAGACCAACAATTGAGCCGACTGAGAGGTCAATCCCGCCGGTCAAGATGACCAGCAACATACCTAAAGCGATGATGGCGTTAATTGCGACATGCCTGGTCATGACGATCAGGTTGTCGGGTGTCAGGTAGTTCTTCGACATTGTCGTGAACAGCACAATGATGAGGACCAGCGCGATCAGGGAACGACCCTCGATCATTAGTGATCCGAGGTCAATCCTCTTTCGCCCTTTGGCCGTCACTGTTTCGCTCATTTGCGTTCCTCACCGTCCCCAACAGCATCAAGGACTGCTACGTTCTCGCCGGCCGCCGCCATGACGGCCTCGCGGGTGGCTGTTCGACCGTCGAACTCGCGCACAATCCGGCCACGCGACATCACGATGATCCGGTGCGAGTAGGTCAGGGCCTCGCTGATTTCACTGGTCACATAAAGCACGCCAACGCCTTTTTTGGCTTGGCCAACTAAGAGCTGAAAGATCTCGGCCTTGGCGGCTACGTCGATGCCTCGGGTTGGCTCGTCGAGGATGATGACGGTCGGATCGGTCAACAAGACTTTCGAGACCACCACTTTTTGCTGGTTGCCGCCAGATAGCGAACCGATCAGTTCCTTGGGGGATTCCATTTTGACTTGAGTCACGGACTTGCCCCGGGCGATCGATTGGGCCTCTTGGGACCGGCGCAGCAGCCCCCACCGAGTGAAGGCTCTGATCGAAGCCAGCACCATATTGCGGCCAATTGACAAAATCGGTATCAGTCCGTCGCGCTGCCGGTCCTCCGGCACCAGGCACAGCCCCCGGGAAATCCTCTCGCCAATCGAAACTTTGGCCAGGTCTTCACCCCTCAGCCGCACCCGGCCTGAGTCAATCGCCATGCGGCCGGCCACCGCTTCCATCATTTCGGTGCGCCCGGCCCCCATCAGGCCGTAGACGCAGACCAGCTCACCGGCATGGACCTTGATCGAGACATTGTCAACCACGTTGCGCCCGGCCGTCAGCGGATCGGCCACTACCAGGTTCTCGATCGAGAGAAGTTCGTCACCGTGCTCGATTTTTGGTGCCAAACGCCTAGAGTCATCGACCGCCCGGCCCACCATTTTTTCGATCACCCAGGTTAGGTCGATGTCCTCGGCCGGAGCTTGGGCCACCAGTTCGCCGTCGCGGAAAATGACGGTGTAGTCGCTGACGTGCAGGGCCTCTTCTAGGTGGTGCGAGATGTAAATGACGGCCACGCCTTCACGGGTTAGCTCGTCAATCACCCGGAAAAGCACCTCGACCTCTGGCGCTGACAGGGCCGAGGTTGGCTCGTCCATGATCAGCACCTGGGCGTCTGAAAGCAAGGCGCTGGCGATCTCGACGATTTGTTGTTGCCCCAACCGCAGTTCGCCCACCAAGGTGGATGGGTCGATGTTCTCCTCCAGGCGGGCCAGCAGTTCACGGACAATCCGGCTTTCGCGGTCCTTGTCGACCACGCCAGCCTTGGTCCGCAGCTCGCGGCCCAGGAAAACGTTGTCACGCACCGTCATGTTCTGGGCCAGGTTGAGTTCCTGGTGGATCATGGCAATGCCGGCGTCTTCGGCTTCAGTGGTCGAGGCGAAATCGACCTCTTCACCCCGCAGCGTCAAAGTGCCAGCCGTGCGTGGCTCCACCCCAAACAAGATTTTCATCAAAGTTGACTTGCCGGCGCCATTCTCACCAAAAAGGGTTGTGACCTTACCCCGGCGGGCGTCAAAATCAACCCCTTTCAGCGCGCGGATACCGCCGTACTCTTTGGTGATGCCACGCGCCGAAAGGACAATCTCGTCCTGCAGCGTCGTCATCCTTGGACCACCTTGATTTCCAGTGGCACTACCATCCAGACCGTCTCCCACTTATCAGCGCTGAAAGCCCCGGTCACTTCGACGGTTTTGCCGACCAAATCCGCTGCCTTCGACTCCTGGAGAACCGACTCCCGCACTTTCTGGTTGAAGGCTTGGGCCACTTGCTGGAATTCAGTTTGGTTGATAAACATGCCAAAGCTGATCTGGCCGGTGACATCACGCAGCGCCGTGCCAATAATGGGCGGCCCCATCTGTACCAGGACACTCAAAGTGTCTGGCAGACCATCCACCGTCACTGGCATCTGCCCATTGACCTCGTTGGCCTCGCCGGCGACGCCTTGGAAGGTCACCGGAAAGCCCCAAGCCGAGGTGCCGTCCCGCCCGCCGTGGGCGGCGCCGGCCTCGTCAAGGTCGGTCTCTAGCTGTGCGTAGAGTTCGGTCGCGGGCACCGCCCGGGTCAGCACAGCCGGCACAATATCCGATTCGAAGTTCTCGTTGGCGTACTCTTCGGCACTGAATTGGTGCCCAGCGTAGGCCTCAGAATCGGTCGAAGAGATGAACTTCGTATTCAGCAGCATCCCTGCCACCAAGACCGCTACGACGCCAACGGTTATCGCCCGCTTGACCCAGCGGCGCGATGCGCCCTTCCGTGTTGGCATGGCTACTTCCTTACTTCAAGTCAGCTAGGAGACAAACACCTTGGACTCGGTGTCATTGGGGCGGATCTGCAGCTTCCGGCCCTGACCAGACCTGAACATGTCCAGAGCCTTTGAATAGTCCTCCAGCGTGAAGGAGTTCGAGATCATAGGCCCGGGGTTGAGGGCGCCGGCCTCGAACATGTCGACCGCCCGGCCAAAGCTGTTGTGCACAGCCATTGAGCCGTTGATGGTGACTTCACCGCGATAAATACGGAAGGGCGAATAATCGGCGAAGGCTTCAGCCGGGGCCACGCCGAAGTTCTGGAAGGTGCCACCGGCCTTGACCCGCTTGAGCCCGTCTTCAATGGCTGCGATTGTGCCGGTGCAATCGATGACAATGTCCCAACCTGTCGCCGGGGCGTCATCGGCGCTTTCAAACGCCAGGTCAAAGCCCAGTTCACGGGCGGTCTTGAGCCGCTCGGGGTTGGTGTCGACAATCGTCACGCTGACCGCGCCGGCCCTCGGTGCAAGTTGGGCCATGATCAGGCCCATAGTGCCCGAGCCGTAAATCAAGTAGTGCTGGCCCATTCGCCTGGGCAACAGGTCGTAACCGCGAATGGCGCAGCCCAGGGGTTCTATCAAGGCGGCCTGGAACAAGTCGGTTTCCGGCTTGAGCTTGTAGGCGTTGGTGGCCGGTGCGGCAAACAGTTCCTGGCAGGCGCCATCAGAGGCGACCACACCAAGTCCATTCCAGGCGCTGCAAAGGTTGGCCTGGCCGTTGAGGCAGTATTCGCATTCTCCGCAGGTGGTTGAGGGATTGACGGCCACATGGTCACCGGGAGCCAGCCCCTTGACCGCTTCGCCAACCTTGACCACCTCGCCGGTGGCCTCGTGGCCGGGCACCAAAGGATAAATCGTGCCCTCAAACTCGCCATCAAATACGTGGATGTCGGTACCGCACATCCCCACAGCCGCGGCCTTGACTAGGACGTCCTTTGGGCCGATCTCCGGCTCTGGCCGCTCGACCAGGGCTAGCTTGCCTACTGCCTCGAATACAACTGTCCGCATTCCTGCTTCCCCCCAACTCCGATGGTCGGTGGCTTATTGCCACTGACGGTTTTGCGCAACTCTGCGCTTGCTTCGATGTCTATGTCGCAGCCCAAGCCCGGTGCCGGTCCAGGTAGCCGCTCCATCGCCGCCACGGCCCAAGCCCGCCCTGAGGCTGTTATTTGTTATCAAGCGAGACTACTGGCGTTATGACAACACAACATGGGACCAAATATCTAACATATCCCCGATCTAACATGGGATTTCTGCCGACAGGGCTGGATTTGGGCTTTCGCCGGGTGTCCGATGGCGGTGCATTCCTCCAGGTCACAGGGCCGGTTGCGTCGGTTCCCCAGCCGGCGGAGTTACCCCCTGAACAGCCCAAATGTTGAGGCCATCATTTCTCGCGAAACACTTGCGTCTTGGACTGGACTGTGCTGGAGGTCACTATTCTTGCCTTCAAGACTTCAAACATGCAGCTAGTGTCCGCCTGCTTGCTGGATGCGTAAAAGTCCTGGTGGCGGCGGAAATGGTGACTATGTTTGGTCGAGCTGTGGCCAGTTGTTGGATCGGATAGGCCAGCCCGCCCAGGGCTCTACCCGTCGTTAGCCGCAGAGGGCCAAACTTACCGTCTAGACGTCAAGTGATGCACAATCGCTACAACATTCCGACTATTTGTGTTAGATAACAATGTTATAACAACCCCGTTATCTCTCACTACTCCTGTGATGTCGCTGCCCAGAGGGGCTAGAGCGGCATCATGCAGCCCGAATTTAGGCCTCACTGCCGCCTTTTTGGGGCCACTTATGACAACTTTTGTGTAACATCTACCGGCTTTGCCCAAGCCCGGCCCCGCCAAAGGTCTACCTTGGCTAGCTTCCTAGGGTCGTGTGCCCGGACCAATTGGCCAACGCGGCTTGGGCCAGGCCAAGACGGCTAGTCAGTCGAGTGGGGCTGGGCCTAGTTCGTCGATGAGCTGCTGCATTCGCGCGTAGGCCTTGTTTCGATAGGCAATTAGCGCCGGGGTGCGATCTGCCGGCACGTTGAGGAAGCCGGCACCGGCCTTGGTCCCGAGCTTGCCTTTGGC
Source organism: Micrococcales bacterium (assembly GCA_009784895.1). Classification (NCBI taxonomy): domain Bacteria; kingdom Bacillati; phylum Actinomycetota; class Actinomycetes; order Micrococcales; species Micrococcales bacterium. The sequence continues at coordinate 7,520 of WQXJ01000010.1, forward strand.
CACCAGGTTGCTCAAGATGTTTGGCGCGACAAAACGATCAGGGAAGGTCGCGCCTAGGTTTTCGTAGCAGAACTGGTAGACATCCAGGCCGGCCATGTCGGCAATGGCAAAGGGGCCAAAGAATGGCAGCCGGAAGCCAAAGGTGGTCCGGGCGATAGTGTCGATGTCCTCGACGGTGGCGATACCCTCCTCGGCCAGCCTGCAGGCTTCGGTGAACAAGGCGTATTGCAGGCGGTTGAGCACAAAACCGGTTTGATCCTTGAGCCGGGCGCTCTGTTTTCCGGTGGCAGCGACCACGGCCTCAGCTACGGCAATGGTTGATGGGGCCGTACCAGGGTGCGGAATCAGCTCAACGCCGGGGATAAAGGGGGCCGGGTTGGAGAAATGCACCCCGAGGAAACGTCCCGGATTCGTCACGGCCTGGGCCAGCTTGGTGATCGAGATAGTGGAGGTGTTCGATCCGATAACTGCGTCAGGGCGAGCCGCCGCGCAAATGGCCCGCAGGGTTTCGTGCTTTGGCTCGATGACCTCATAGATAGCCTCTTCGATGAAGTCCGCTGTGGCAACGGCTTCTTCGATGGAGGCAGCAATCGACAGGTGTGCGCCAAGCTTGTCCTTTGACCCGTCTGGGAACAACCCGGCGGCCTCGAAGTCACCGCATTCGGTGATCAACCGGTCATAGTTGGCCCGAGTTGTCTCTTCGTTGACGTCGGCGATGACAACATCCATCCCGGCCAACGCCACAACTTGGGCAATTCCGCCACCCATATAGCCCGATCCAATTATGGCGACCCGGCGAACGGGAGTGGTGGTTGTGCTCACGTGACTGTCTCCTTGTACTTGCTCGGTGATGACGCTGACCGCGGCAGCAAGATTAGTTGGTCAGTTAGTCGGTGTTGACCGGTGGCGCTATTCCCCTCATTTGGGGGGACATGGTTAGCCCTCGGCCCTGGTCAGGTCTTGGCGGCTCTGGGCGACTTGGCTCGCGCCCATCGAGTAGCCGGCTCGCTTAGGCAGAGCGTGGCGGCGGAGGTAGGCCTGGTTGGTGGCGCAGACAGAGAGCCCATCCCCGCCATAGTGTTCGGTGCAGATAATGCCTTGGAAACCGGCTGCCACAGCCTCGCTCACAATGGCCCGATAGTTGATGACACCTGTCTCCAAGGTCGCAGGCATGGCCACATATTGGTTTCGAGCGATGTTTTCGTCTCGCATGTAGTTCTTGATATGCCAATAGTTGGTGTAGGGCAGCACCGTTCGGTAGGTTTCACGCCAATCGTCGATCGGCCGGTGCAGCCGGACCAAGTTACCGACATCCGGGTTGATGCCGACGTTGGGCAGGGCAATGTCCTGCAACAGGCGCACGGCTGAGTCGCCTGTACCTAGGTAGGTGTCTTCGTACATCTCCAAGGAGACCAGCAAACCTATGTCCAGGGCGTGTTGGCCCAGCTCGCGCAGGCGCCGCACCGCCAGATCCCACATTTCCGGGTCATCAGGATCCTTGTAGCCTTCAACCGTCCAGAACCAGAGCTGCTTTTGCTGCTCAGGACTAAGGGCTTGGTGCAGCCCGAATGAGACGACCTCGACACCCAGTTGAGCGGCGGCCTCGAGAGTGCGGTGGCTGTAGGCCAGGTTCGCCTCACCTAGGCGCTGATCAATCACGCTTTGCCGGATGACGGAAATGGCCGGCAACTCGATCCCAGCCTCACGCCCCGCCTCAAGCAGCTCGTCCAGGCGACTCGAGCTGAGATCCCCTGGGCGGATCCAACTGTCGGTCAGGTCCGCCATGGTGAAGCCCGCGTCCGCCACCTCTTTGAAGGCATCTACCCACTCTTCGATACCAGCGTCCTGCACCTTGGTGCCATCAGCTTTGGCGCCTGGGAACGGCAGCATTGCAGCCACAATGGGCCAGTTGGCAGCGGTGTGCGGCATCTCAAACCCCTCGAAGAGCGAAGAATAATATAGGATATACTAGCAGCCCAGTTGGGGCACCGGACCACCGTTGGTCCCAGGTGGGGACGAGATCAGCCCAGCGCCAGACTCTCGGAGACAGCCCGTGATTTGACACCCACAAGATGCTCACGCATGGCGTCTCGGGCCAGACCCGCGTCGGAAGCGGCGAAGGCGTCACGAACCTTTTGATGCTCGTGGATCGCAAGTTCTGCGTCAGTTACGCCAAGACCGGCGAACAGCCTAAAGCGGTGCAGGTGGCCGCCCAAGGCGGTGTAGGCCGAAAGCAAAAAGCGGTTCTTGGCGGCTTGGGCGATCAACATGTGGAAGTGCTCGTCGGCCTGCCAATAGGAGCGGAATTCAGAAAACGTCCGGCCACGCGGAGCGTTCTCAAAGTCGGATATTGACTGGTCAAGATCTGCCACCAGCTCGTCTTCAACCCGCTTACAGGCCAAGTAGGCATTGACCGGTTCGAGCACAAGCCTGGCATCCATAAGCTCGACCAACTCCTCGGTGGTGAGCATCGGGGCGACCCAGTAGCCCTTCAGTGGAGTGCGCATGACCAGGCCCGTTACCTCTAACCGAGCCAGGGCTTCGCGGATGGGGGACTGCGATACCTCCATCTCGGCCGCGAGCGCATCGATGTTGAGGGACGAGCCAGCAGATAGTTCCCCGTCAACCAGCAGGGCGAGCAGGTGGTCGTAGACGACGTCCGCCAGAACTCGCCTCGGGGCGATTTTCCGATTGTTCGGCCGACCGCGCATGCCAATTGGTCGAGCGTCCATTCTCTCAGCCTACAGTTGGTAGTTCGCTGGACTGGGAAGACATTCTTGACTCCAGCCGCCAACCGGTCTCGAAGACCGAGGGGTTAAGCACATGAGCCGGGCGGCGGCCGTTGGCGGCGTCGACGATGGCGCCGATGACGCTGGCCGAGACCGCCTCGGTGAAATCATCTGTCCAAGCCAGGCAGTGGGGTGACCACAGAACCTGATCGGAAGTTAGCAGGGGCTCGCCCGGTGCGGGCGGTTCAGGGTCAAAGACATCCAGTCCGGCGCCAGCGATGCGCCGAGACATCACAGCTTGGCGCAGTGCTGTTGAATCGACTACTTCGCCGCGGGCAATGTTAATCAAGAAGGCCGATGCCTTCATCTTGTCGATGAACGGCCCGTCGATGAGATGTCTTGTTTCATCTGTCAGCGATGCGCAGACAACCACGAAATCGGCTTGGGCAGCCAGTTGGGACAGCGGCAATACGGGCACGCCGTTGGCCTCGGCCCGCCGGCAGGCACTCGCAGAGGGCTCGCTAGCCACAACCGACAGCCCCAAACCCTTCCCCAAGTTCGCCACATCCTGGCCAATCCCGCCATAGCCAATTACCCCCAGGACTCGGCCACTGAGGCCAAGACCTCGGTGAGAGCCTCGGGCAGCCGTCCAATCGCCCAAAACCACTGCCCGGTGGTTGGGCATCAGCTGGTGGGCCAAGGCGAGGATATAGGTGATGGCGACCATCGCCATCGGACGGCGCACGGCGATCGGCGTGTTGGTGACGGCCACGCCCTCACGCGCCAAACCGTCCAGGTCAATGCCGTCGTAGCCCGCCCCAAACCTGGCAATAAGCCCTAGCTGCGGGGAGGCCAAGGCCAGCGCTCGGTCGGCCTTGAGGTGTGCAAAGGCCAAGACGGCGTCGAGCCCGCGGATTGCCTCCGGGGTGACCCGGTCAACCATTTCAGGCAGGATGCGCCAAGCGATGCCAGCCGCATCGAGTCGCTCTAAAGCCAGGTCCCCGAAAATACTGTTGCCGTCCGCGCCAAAGCCGTCGGCAGTCAGGCCGACCTCGAAGCGACGCGGAAGTGCCATCACCGGGTTCCGGGCACTTCCGGGAACCAGCCGAAGCGTTTCTCCCAAGTCCTGGCCGTCGACAGCAAAACCGCTTCAGACAGCCGCGCCCCAACCAGCATTGCGCCGCAGGGCAGACCCATGGCTTGGCCAACCGGGATCGACAGCGCAGGATGGCCGGTCAGGTTGTGGGCGGGAGTATCCGAACCCAGTGTTGAGGCCATAGTGAAGCTGCGTAATTGCTGGTCAAACAGGCTCGCCTGAGGTGACAGCAGCATTGGGATCCCAGGGGTGGTCGGCATCACCACCGCGTCAACGGATTCCAGAGCTGTGTCGTATTGCCCCCGCAAGGTGGTGGCAACGTTTTGCGCGGTTGAGTAGACCGTGCCCAGCTCTTCGACCCGAAGGTACTCTCCGGCTATGGCGGCGGCCTTGTAGGCCGGTGGCAGCTCGGCACCCCGGGCCAACATACCTTCACCAAAGGCGCGTCGCGTTGCCGGCGAATGGCTTCCTGACCAGTGGTAGGCCTGACCATGTCCCATCACCGTGGCGGCGATTCCTTCGAGCATGATGGCGAACATGATTGGACCGGCCACGGCGTGGCTGGGAATTGAGACGTCAACCACTTCGGCCCCCAGCGCCACCAAGCGATCACGGAAAACGGCGAAGCTTTCCAGCACCGCTTGGCGCTCCGGGTTGCCGTCATTTAGCTGAGCCTCTGCCAGCACGCCCAGGCGCAGGCCTTCGAGCCTGTCCGGCGCGTTGTCGACGGCTTCGACATAGCCACCGATTTCCTCTTCGGCTATGGCCGCCTGTCGCGGGTCACCAGCGGTCCAGCCGGCCACCGCCTCTAGGGCCAGCGCCACCTCCCGGACCGTGCGCGCCATCGGGCCGACATGATCGATCGTTGGGTCGTGAGACAAAATGCCGGTGTAGGGCACCAGCCCGTGGCTGGGTTTGAGCCCAATCACCCCGCACCAGCCGGCCGGAGTCCTAATCGATCCACCCTGATCGGTGCCAAAGGCGATATCAATGCCGTCGTAGTACAGTGCCGCCGCCGAGCCGCCGGACGAACCTGAGGTGGAGCGGGAGGGATCGACCGGGTTATGGGTTGCCCCGTAGATCCCCGATTCACCACCAGACCCAAAAGCCATACCTTCCATGTTGGTGAAGGCGACCACGCGTCCACCGGCACGCAGAATCCGTTCGGCCACTATGGAGTCATGTTCCGGTACAAAGTCAATCAGGTGTCCGCTGGCGGCGGTCAAGGGTAGTCCGGCCACAGCAATGACATCCTTCAGCGCGACGCGTTTGCCGGCCAGCAGCTTAGAGGTGACTTCGTTCGGGTCGGCCAAGACCTCAACCCAACGCACTATGGCGTTGTATGGGTCTTCGGCTTTGTCTGGCGGAGAGACAACCCGGCGGGTCGCCGCCAGGCGAGTCTCGGTCTTCGGAAGGGCCTCGGCCAGCTTCATGAACTCGCCGGCCTGTTCGATCATCCACCTCGACAGGCCAACCACAGCCTCGGCCTCATCACCGGTGATACTAGTGACCAGCCGGGCTGCGGCTGCCTCTAGCTTTGTCAGTTCAATCTCAGTCATGGCCCGCCCTTCCCAGCTGTCTCGGCGTCTCCGCCATCGGCCCCTTCTGTGTCGCTCCAGGCCAACCGGCGAAGATCGCCCGGACCGATGGTCTCCGGCGCAAATGTTGTGCCATCGCAGCGCCCGCGAGTAAACACGCAAATCGAGTCAGCCAGCCCTAAAAGCTCCTCTTCCTCGCTTGACGCCACCACAACGGCCGCGTTTTGCGTCTCCGCCAGCATCCGCACAATCCGGTGGAGCTCCGCCTTGGCGCCGATGTCGACACCCTTAGTTGGTTCGTCAAGTAGCAGCACCCGAGGTGCCTGCATTGATGCCCGCGCGAACAGCACCTTCTGCTGGTTGCCACCGGACAGTTCGGTAATGGGCCGGGTCAGCGAACCCAGCACTGAGAGCTTATTCAGTTCCCCTAGAGCGTCGTTGCGCCCGCGGCGCCGGTCGATAAAACCGCCCCTGATGTACCTTTTGAGCACCGGCAGCACGACATTGTCGAGCGGATCGAAATGCGGGACATAACCGCTGACCTTTCGCTCCTCAGAAACGTAGGCGAAGCCCGCTGCCATCGCTTGCCTGACGGACCGAAAAGCTACCTTCTTGCCATCGACCTTGACCGTCCCACCGGTGCGCGGACCGTCGCCCAGCAAGGTCCGCAAGAACCGCGAACGGCCCGAACCGACCAGCCCGTAGATGCCCAAGATCTCCCCGGCCCGAACTTCGAGGCTAACTCCGGGCAGGCGAGGCGCGCTCAGCTGGTCGACTGTGAGGCGCGCCGGCCCCTCATCCGTCCTAGGCCTGCGGGACGGCTGCGACAGACTGTCCGCCTCAGAAGCCGCCGCCCCCTCTTCGCCGACTATGGCGCGCACCACGTCGCTTCTGGCGGCCTTGGCGGTGGGCCGGTCGAAAATGAGGTTGCCGTTGGCCAAGCAAATGATCTCATCTGCGGCCCGGAAAACTTCGTCTAGCTTGTGGTTGACCAGCAGAACCGCCAGCCCGCGATTCTCCGCCAGATCCCTTACCGTGCTGAGCAGATGGTCGATTTGCTTTGGCTCCAGGGCCGTGGTCGGTTCGTCGAGCAAAAGGTAGCGGACATCACGGCGGATGGCGGCAGCAACTTCAATTAGCTGCCGTTGCGCCACCGCCAGATGCGCCACGCGATCATCCGGCCTGGCACGGATGCCAAACTCAGCGCAGAGCTCCCGCGTGGCCCGGTCCATTTCGCGTTGCGAAAGAAACGGGCCGCGCAGGGACTCCGCTCCAAGGAAAACGTTTTGAGTGACAGTCAGGTTCTCAGCCAAGGAGAGTTCCTGGTAAACGCAGCCAATCCCAGCCGCCATGGCATCGGCCGGATTGGCGAACTTTTGCAGTTCCTGGCCGATTAGGATTTCGCCCGCGTCGGGCTGTTCCGCGGCTGAGAGGCAACGTAGAAAAGTCGACTTGCCGGCGCCGTTGTGGCCAACCAGCGCCGTGACTTTGCCGGGGGTAAGGGTGATAGTGACAGAGTTCAGCACGACATTCTGGCCGTACCGCTTGGTCAGCTCTTTGGCCACCAGCGGCACTGTTTGACCTGTCGACACGCCTTCGCGAATCGACGACTGCTGTTGCTCGAACTTAGTCACTGCACCCTTCCCCCGGTCTCAGATAGGGCTAACTACCCGTAAAGCCCCGGACCTGGTTCGCCTTCGAGGACCTTAACCATTGGACGGAGCAGCGTCTCTTCGACATCCTTGCCGTCGATGTAGTCCCGGATGCTTTGCACAACCAGAGCGGCGTAGTTGGCCGGCTCCTGCGCCACGCAGCCCCGATAGGTGTCGTCAATGGCGATCCCGTCAGCGCAAAGTGCATAGAGGAAAACCTTGCCGGCCAACCCGAGCTGGTTGATCGCCTGGTAGGCGCCAACCGCGGCCGGGCCGGTGTCAGCCCAAACGACGTTGATGTCTGGGTTGCCCTGAAGCATCTCGGTTGTAACTTGGAGGCTTACGTTCGGGTCGATTTTGCCGTCAACTGTCGCGACCACATTGGCGTTTGGGTTGGTGCCAATGCCTTCCTTGAAGCCGTCATCACGCTGGTTGGTCTGGACCTGGTCCGGCTTGCCGACAATGCCAACGTTAATAACCGCGTCGGCACCGAGGTCCGCCAGAGCCTGCTCACCCATGAGCTTGCCGCTGGCAAAGGCGTCGGCGCCCACGTACTGAACAATCGAACCGCCTTGGGTGGCGAGGGCATCGGGGTCAATCACGATGTTGACGGTGAAAACAGGGATTCCAGCATTGTTCAGAGCCACCACGCTGGCAGCACCGGGTCCGGAATTGACCGCATTGAGCCCTACAGCACACACCTTTTGCTGGATAAAGGCGTCGATCTGCGAGCGTTGAGTCGAGTCGTTGTCGTCTGCGATGGCCATATTGACTTTGAAGCCGTGCTCTTCACCGGCCTGTTCAAAGCCTTCTTTCATGCTGACGTAGTACGGGTTGATTGTGTCGGGGAGCGCCACACCGATAGTAGGTGTGTCTGACTTGCAGTCTTCGGGCAGCTCACGCGTAGCGCTGTCGCCGCCGCCTTCTGCAGTGGCCCCACCACCACCGCTGGTCGCTGGGTTGCTGCAACCGGCAAACAGCAGGGCAACGAACCCCACCGCTCCTAACAGGCCGCGCACTGACTTTTTCACTGGTGTTTCTCCAATCCATAGTTGCAGGTCTTGATAGAAGGACGCCGGGGTGGGTAATGCAGCTACCCCGGGCTCTCGGGTCTAGGGCTACGCCTCCTTTGCCTCAGGGGCCGGGCTCGCCTCAAGCACTGCCTTGGCGCCAACAGGCTCCGGTCTGGCGGCGCGATCAGCGCGCTTGCGTCGCTGCATGTCGAAGGAAACGCCGGCCAAGATGACCAGGCCAATCACTAACGACTGCCAGTAACTGCTGACGTTGAGGATGTTCATGCCGTTGTTGACGGTGGCGATCAGCACTGCCCCAAGCAGCGCTCCTTGCACAGTGCCCACCCCGCCAAACAGGCTGACGCCGCCAACCACAGCCGCCGCGATGGAAAAGAATAGTTCGTTGCCAAGCCCGGTCGCCGGGAACCCGACCATTAGGCGGGAGGTGGCGATGATTCCGCCGATCGTGCCACAAAGGCCGGAGACGCCGTAAACCAACATGGTGGTGGCAGCAGTGTTGACGCCGGCCAGCCTGGCCGCCACCGGGTTGCCGCCAAAGGCGTAGATGTGTACGCCGCGCCGAGTGCGCTTGAGGAAGATACCCGCCGCCACGGTGGCCACTATTAGCATCAGTACCGGGATTGGGATTCCGGCGATGGCGCCTTGCCCAATCCAGGAAAAACCGGGGTCCTTGACTTGGACAGAGTTCGCCCCGGTCAAGATGAGCGGGATGGCTGTAGCCACCCCCATAGTTGAGAAGGTGGCGATGAACGCCGGCACCCCCAAGTAGTGCACCAAGCTGGCGTTGACTAGCCCCAGCATTATCCCGATCATGGCCGCTATCAGGGCAGCGACAGGCCAATGAAGCCCGGACCGCATCAACATGGCCACAACCACCCCGGACATGGCGATGTTGGCACCCGTCGACAGGTCGATGCCGGCTGTCAGGAGCACAAAGGTCTGCCCCAAGGCCAGAAAGGCGATGACCGAGCCGTTCAGCAACAGCACCAGCAGGTTGTCAACGGTGCGGAAGCGAGGGGAGAGGATCGAAAGCGCGGCCAAGACCACTAATAGGACAACAAAGATCCCTGCCTCGTCCGGGAGTCGGCGTCGTGTCACTTGGACACCTCCAGCTGCTCATGTGGCACGTTCGAGTCGAATATATCCTACAGGATCAAGTATTACCATCCCTGATGTTCAATTCGGCTCGGCCAAGCTGGTCCGGGATCGATTGCCACTGGCCAAGCCCGGGATCGGGCTGTAGCTGGGGGTTTGTGGACCTGGCCAAATGGCAAAAGCATCAGCCACGCCCAGCCGGTGGCCGACACTTGGCCGGCCGGGCTTGGTGATGTGCCGAGTATTACCTTCAACCCGAGCAGCTCACGGGCCCAACAAGGCCGCTGGGACAACCGCGACGCCGTCTGGCCTGCGGAAAGCGTGCTCGCCGGTGGTAATGACAACCGCATCGGCTAGTCGGTCGCCAATGGCTTGCTTGAGCCACAACAGGTGGCGCACATCACGATCGGTTGGAGTCGCCGCCAGCTTGACCTCGAGCGCCACCACGCGACCACCCGGCCCTTCGACGATCAGGTCGATTTCCCGGCGTCCGCCACGGTCACGCAGGTGGAACACGCGCGCGTCGATACCCTGCGCATAGACCTTCACGCCCAGGCTGACCAGCGATTCGAAAAGCCGTCCCAGCATCGAACCCCGGTCAATCGCCGCGGCATCACCCCGGCCAGACATCAGCGCCGTGGCATCAAGGTTCATCAGTCGCGCCGCTAGCGCCGGGTCAACCAGCTGATGCTTTGACGCCTGACCCAGCTGGGCCAAATCGTTGGTGACGGGCAACCAGGCCGGGGTCGAGTCAAGCAACCAGAGCCCTGACAGTGCATCGCGGTACTTAATGGTGGTCACCTTGGTTGGCTTGTCGCCTTCGTTCGGTGTGGCGGCGTCGAGGATCGATGAGTACCTGGCTGTGGTCGAGCTAGCCGCCGCATACGCGGCCAACCACGCCCTCAGGGCATCTGGTCGCCTGACGGGGTAGCCGGCATCGGCGAACTCGCGTTGGACTATGGAGTCGATGTATGCGTCGAGCGCGATTCGGCGCAGCCTTTCGCTGCTGCGGGCTCGGATTCCAGGGAAGCCGGAGGCCGTGATCTCACCGACATAGTCAGCCAGTTTGGTTGTTGTCTCACCTTGGATGCCAGCGTTTCCGGACATCAGCGCGGCCAAGGACACCGTCGGCGCCTCCAGACCCCGCTCAGCCAGGCTCATCGGTCGCAGGTGGAACCCGACTATCCGCCCTGCCCCCGAATGGACAGTGGCGCCCCGGGGCGCCGAGCTCCCCGTAATCAGGAACCGCCCTGCTTGGGCGCCGTCATCGACCGCGCGCCTAATCAGGTCCCACACCTCAGGCCACCGTTGCCATTCATCAACCAGAAGCGGTCCCGGCAGGGTCTGCAATAGTCCCGGATCAGCCAGGAGTCTTTGCCGGTCGCCGTCTAGATCAAGCGACAGAGTCGAGGAAACCCGGCGCAAGGCCGTCTCGGTCTTGCCAACACCTTTCGCACCGAACAACGACACCGCCGGTAGGTCCGGCTGAAGCTCGTCAAGCAGATCATCGAGGATCCGCCGCTGGTATTTGGCCATCATGCGCCTCCCAACCATGGGGCTACTATCCCCTGCGCGCACTATCTACTATACCCTACGCGCACTATCTACTATACCTGGCGCGTATCGACAGAAGCAGTTTCCTGCTACTCGAACGACAGGTGCTCAAGGTCCAATTCTTCGCTGGCCCAGACATCTCTGAGCGTGAACTCGTCGGGCGAGACGATACGACCTTCTGCTTCAAAAACACTTGTGTTCTCGTTGCCGCGGCGGCGACACAGGTCGACTAGCGCCTCAGCCAACCCCGCCCAAAGGTAATAGCGTTCTACCTTGCTGGCGCGCAACTCGTCTGGTCGAGGGTATCCCTCTGAGTCGCATACCTGCCGTAGCCGGGTCTCGATGTCGGCAGGCGTTTTCCCACCAAGCCAAGACTCAATTGAGTCTGGCCTGTCAGGCATATCATCATCGGCGAATTGTGGAAGGACTCCGTCATGCAGCACAAACACAACTTCCAGCGAGTACGTTGGCCCAGACCAGCCAGATGAAGACGCGATTCGGATCTGCCGGATTCGGTCGAACGACCAGCTCATCTTTCGCTTTGAGTGACCGGCTTGTTTGGTCGCCGTTTCCCTGAGCGGATCCAGCCACCGGGTTACAGCGTCAGGTAGTGCGACACGGGAAAAACGGCGTCCGATCCCCAGCCGCAACCGGCGCCGGTCGTCAGCCCTCGATGCGCCGCAAACAGCCAGTTTGCCGGCTAGGTGCTCCCTACTGACGGTCGCCACCGTTGCGAGGTCAGCGAAGGCATCGGCATCGTAGCCTGGTAGCGGAACGTAACGTGTGATACGGCCCTTCGCGGCCAAGTCGGCTTGTTCCTTCGGCAAGTCTCGCTCCACTCTGCAGACTTGGAGGAATTCCGACTTGAGCGCATCGCAGGTTTGGGTGATGACGACCACGCCATAGTCAGTTGGAATGCTTTGCATGAGGCCTTCTCGACTGATTGTCGGCAACTCTGGCACGTCAGGAAACACTGTCCCCTGCGCAAAGCCGACGTCTCGACCGCTCTCCTCCAAAGCTAGTCCCCATCCACTCCGTCGCCAGCGATGGAGTCAAGCATGTCGGCGGCATGGAATGCAGGTGCGTTGATCAGTTCACGTGCTTTTTGTCGCTTCGTGATGAACTCCTCGAAGGGGTTCAGCCCATCGCTATCCTGCGCGAACAACGAGGCGCGGCAGGCGTCGCCTGTCGGAGCGTTGATGTTTCGAACCATGTGCACGGCCTGGGCAAGTGCTTCTGCATTCGAAGCGTTCATCCGTGACCCGTTTGCCCACAGGTGGACGGTGCGTCGAGATACCCCGAACAGTCTGCCGAGCTGATCCCACGTCAGACCAGAATTCTCGCGAAGCCAGCGAATACTGTTGGTGTCTGGTTGGGTGGGCACATCCCGCCGTGGCTCTGCCACCGGCATCAGGGGCCGCAAGTCAGCCTGTTTGCCATAGATCCTGGAAAAAGCACCGCTGCCGGCCGTCACGCAAAACTCTTTCTGCTCGACGAGGTCACCATTTGATGTGCCCAAGGCAAGCGACGACGTCAAGAGGCCTGCGGGAAGGAAAACAGAGAGCGTTGACGACGGTGATCCTTCGAGCAGCGACGAGCTCACCTGTAACGCTCCTTGAAATCGTCAGTGATTAGTCGTCGGAAGCGCCTCCTCGCGCGATTCGCTTGTGTCTTGGCCAATGCCCTAGCTTCCAGAGGAGGAAGTGCTGACTCGACGTAGGCGTCAAGATCAAGCACCCAGCTTTCCGTTTCCACGGGTGCTAGACCGGGATCGATGGAGGTATTTGCTCTTAGAAGAGCTGTGCGGACGAGGAGAAATCCACCGTCTTCGTCGTAGACCGATTCGCTCGCACTGTGAACAAGAGTTGAGGGGTCGTCATCGGCAATCGTCCCGAGGATGCCCGCCTGAAAGAAATCGCCAAGTCGAGCCAAATCCTCGGTGTCGGCAATCCTGTTGGTGTATCGGTACCCGAGCCTAGCCAGTTCTGGGATCGGAGCCGTGGCAAGCAGGGCGTCGAACACAATACCTAGCCGACGGATGAAGTCCTGGTGATCGCCATATTTGACCGTATCCAGAGTCAGAAACGTAGAGCCCAGTGTCACAGTCCAGTTTCTGTCCGCCGAGGCAAGCTTGAACACCTGGTCGCCTGCGTGTGTATTGACGCCTTGCGGAGTGATCACGAACTGTGCTTCCTGTTGCGTCTCTGCAAAGGGATAGTCAGAGCCGATTTCGTCGCCAAGTCGGCCTGCAGCCTCTTCGGCCTTGAACCATGTCAACATGGGCCATCGAACCTGGCACAGCACTCTAACTAGTGGACTTTTCGACAGGTGTAGGTCCTCGATCGCATCTTCCATACTTCACACTGTACTTCACACACCGTGACCATTGCCGGGATTCTCACGAATCTCACGAGCAGCGTAGTGTTCGGGTTTCGTCGAGCTGTGTGGTGGGTTATCCGCGGTTTGAACGACCTGACAACGGGGCGAACACAGGGCTCCGAAACCTACAGGTCAGCAAAGCGGCTGAAGAACTCGCGCAGCCGGTCTAACACCCGGGCCTTGATCGTGGCGTGCTGGCCGGACTGGGCGAAGCGGGAGGTGGGCGGCAGGATGCGAGTAATGGCCGTGCCGCTGGCGGGGACGCCGCCATCGCGGAAGGCGTTGGCCATGAACTCCCGGGCAGGGTCAGCCTTTAGCCGCTCGTCAGCAATGATCTGGTCTAGCTCCCGTGACTTGGCCGCTTCGACAAAGTCCGGCCAGGCCAGGGAAGCATCCACGTCCGGTGCCAAGGTCGCCACGAACCGCTCAATCAGGTCCTTCTTGGAGCGCAGGGATGGGCTGGAGTCAATGGCTCGGCTGATCGAGGCCGGGATCTGCTTGTCTTGGGTATTGGCTTCATGGTGCTGCTGTACCAGCGCCAGGATGGCGGGCAAGTCCATGGCCACCTGTTTGACCAGTTCGATCTCGAAGACCAGGTCATCGTTGATGGTCTCTTTCTCACCCTGCTGGCCCAAGCGCCACTCGGTCCACAGGTCGTTGTAGGCACTCAAATAGTCCTGCCACTGGCGGTCGGTCAGCAGCCATTGGTCCTCAGTGAACTGGTCAAACGACAACAGGATGTTGCGTTGCCGGAGCAGCTGCCCACAAAGCGTGATGAAGGCACGCTCGTCATCGAGTGATGCCGGAACCGGAAAACGGTCGAATAGTTCGTCTACCTGGGCGCGGTATTCGGCGTAGTACTCGTCATAGGGCCGTAGTAACACCAGACCGGTGGCCTCATGGTCGCCAAACAGCGCCAGCGCTTCATTGGTGGCTGGCTCTAGGTTGCGAAAGCAGACAATGGTGCCGTAGGCCTTGACCGTGTTGAGAATGCGGTTGGTGCGGGAGAAGGCTTGGATCAGTCCGTGGTGACGTAGCTTTTTGTCCACCCACAAGGTGTTCAGTGTCTTGGCATCAAAGCCAGTCAAGAACATGTTGACCACTATCAGCAGGTCAATTTCGCGGTCTTCCAGGCGGCGGGCCACGTCCTTGTGGTAGCCGGCAAAGCTGTCCCCACTGGTGTCGAAGCTGGTGCCGAACACCTGGTTGTATTCGGCCATGGCCGCGTCCAAGAACTCCCTGGAGGAGGCATCCAGGGTGACGGGCGAGAAGTCTTCTTCAGGCAGCAGCCCATCTGGCGTGGCCTCGTTGGGGGCGAAGGAGAAGATCAGAGCCACCTTCAGGCGCTGGGCCAAGGGTAGGTCGGCTTGTTGGCGAGCAAACTCGGCGTAGTAGGCCTTGACCGCCGGGATTGATGCCGTGGCGAAGATCGAGTTGAAGCCGTTCAAGTGGCGATCCTTCAAGCGGTAGGTGTGGCCACGTTTGGTCTTCTGGTTGAAGTGCTCCAAGATGTAGCTGACAATGCCGGCAACCCGCTTGTGGTCAAGCAAGGCGCGTTCGCGGTCGATGTCGGAAACGTCCAGGTCCCGGACCTCTTCGGCTTCATCGCCGCTTTTGACGTAGTCCATCTTGAATGGCAGCACCGTCTTGTCGCGGATGGCGTCGACAATGGTGTAGGTGTGCAGCCGTTCGCCGAATACCTGTTCGGTGGTTCTCAACCTTGGCTTGTGTTTGGCTCCGGATCTAGCTGAAGACTTCGGCACACCCCCAGGGCCAGCGTTGGTGGCAAAGATCGGTGTGCCGGTGAAGCCAAACAGGTGGTACCGCTTGAAGACCCGGGTGATGTCTTGTTGCATCTGGCCAAACAGCGAGCGGTGGCATTCATCGAAGATGATGGCCACGTGTTCGCCATAGACCGGATGGTCGGGGTAGCGGGCAATTAGGCGGGTCAGCTTCTGGATAGTGGTGACCACAATGCGGGCGTCAGAAGTGTCTAGTGCTTCGCGCAGTTTCCTGGTGGAGGTTGAGCCAGACACGGCGCCTTGCTGGAAGTGCTCAAAGTCCTTCATGGTCTTGAAATCCAGATCCTGGCGGTCAACTACAAACAGCACCCGGTCCAGCAGGTCAAGCTCTTTGGCCAGCTGGGCGGTCTTGAAGCTGGTCAAGGTCTTGCCCGAGCCGGTGGTGTGCCAGATGTAGCCGCCGGCGGCCACCGTGCCCATCTGCTCGTAGTTGCCGGCCAGCTCAATCCGGTTCAAGATCGCCTCGGCTGCCACTATTTGATAGGGCCGCATCACCATCAACTCTTGAGCCGAGTTGAAGACGCAGTACCTGGTCAAGATAGCCAGCAGAGTGTGGCGGGCAAAGAAAGTGCGGGCAAAGTCGGTCAAGTCCGTGATGGGGAGATTGCTGGCATCGGCCCACCACATTGTGAACTCGTAGGTGTCCCCGGCCCGCCTGCCGCGCCGGTTCGGGCTGACGTGTTTGTCGCGAGTGGTGTTGGCGTAGTACTTGGTTCGGGTGCCGTTTGAGATGACAAAGATCTGGACGTATTCGAACAGTCCGGCGCCGGACCAAAACGATTCGCGCTGGTAGCGGTCTATCTGGTTGAAGGCCTCACGCATGGCTACGCCGCGGCGCTTTAGCTCGACGTGAACCAGGGGCAGGCCGTTGACCAGAATGGTCACGTCGTAGCGGTTCTCGTGCAAACCAGCGGCGGTCTCGTATTGGTTGACCACCTGCAACCGGTTGTTGTGGATGTTGGACTTGTCTATTAGCCGGATGTTCTTGGTCGAGCCGTCATCCCGGCGCAGCAGCTGGACGTGGTCTTGCTGGATCTTGCGCGTCTTCTCAACAATGCCTTCGGTCTCTGAAGCGATGACGGAGGAAAAGAAACGCTGCCACTCGCCATCGGAAAAGACCATGCCGTTCAGGGCCTCAAGCTGCGCCCGCAGGTTGGTCACTAGGTCGGCCTCGCAGGTGATCATCACCCGCTCGTAGGCCTGCGAACACAGCGTGGCAATGAACTCGGCTTCTAGGTCGGCCTCTGATTGGTAGCTCTCGCATTCCCGACCCACCGGCGTGTATTGCGCCAGCACGGTCGAGCCGGGGTTCTCCGCCACCATCCCAAAGGCAGTCTGGTCGCTCACAGCGGTCTTCCTTCCTTGGTGAATTAGTGCGTAGGAACCTTTCGCGCAATCCTGCCATCTTGTCACGTCATGGTGTCTGGTGACTTGGGGTGACCCATGCTGAGCCCCTCGGCTCCATGGTCGATGGGATGGATGCTGAGCGCACCCAACCGAGCCAGACTTGCATTCTGCGCTACAAATGGCTTGCATTTTGCACAATTGGACATTTGCATCATGTACCACGAAATAGTTGCCTATTGCTCCATCAAGCTGGCTGACCAGGAGATTCGTACAATGCCCACATCAGCGACGAGGTACCGCCGTCGCCTACCCGTTTGGCTGCAATAACGGGCACGGGAGCCACTCATATGCGGCCAGATGGCGTGATCTGCGCACCGATCAGCGCTTGGCGGCCGTAGGCAGCCAGGGCAAGCGGTGGCTCCCTGAACAACGCCCTGGCTGGTTAGCCTGCCTCCTTGAAGGTCAGCAGCCGGTCCCGGTAGTGCTCGTATTGCTTACGGCGCGCCGCAAGTTCGGCCGGCAGACCTATCGAGATGTCGTTCACCAGCGCATCAAACCGATCCAGAATCCCCACAATCCGCGCCTGTTCCGCGAACGAGGGGATTGGTACCGAGACCCGCCCCATTGCGTTCGCCATCAGCTTTGGGTTTCCCATTCCGCTGCTGACATGCCGTTTTGCTTCGATGCAGAGCACATGGAACAAGAACCGAGCAGTGACCTGGGCTGGGTCAAGCACCCTAAGTAGCCCGCAGACGTTGGTAATGCTGAAGGCTTTGTCCTTGTGGTAGAACACTGACCCAGCCCTGGCTCCATCAGTGGTCCAGGTGATTGATTCGAAGTCATATGCGAAAGTGTCAATGAACCCGAACACGCCGTCATTTTGGGTCTGTGATGAGTAAACAGGGTGTGGCCCTGGGTGGTCTCGCAGGTAGTCCCTTGAGATCACTCGCCCTCGACTGATCTCACAAAGGTCGCTCAAGGTTGCCCAACGAACGGCTGAGGATTCGGGGAAAGATAGCAGGTCATCGCGGTAGTGCTCGTACTGTTTGCGGCGGGACACTAGCTCCGCCTCCAGCTCCGCCTCTAGCTCCGCCTCAAACGTAGTGAAGCTGTCAAGCACCCGCACAATCTCCCGCTGCACCGCCAACGGCGGCACGGGTAGTAAGAGCCCTTTGACAATCGTGGCATTGAGATTCGAGACGGTACCGCTACCCACCTTCGAGGCCAGGCTCTGATAAACAGGCGTAGAGCGGAGCAGATAGTAAAGAAAGTCGGGGACGAATGCGGCCCTGAAGTCAGAAAGCACCAGCCACCCGTCATGGACGCATCCATCAATTTGGACAATGTAAGGTCTCCCGAAGCTCATTGAGTTCGACAGCACAAAGTCACCTGGCTTCACCCGACGGGACCGCGAAACACCTGACGGACGGATTCTCTCGGCAGTACTGGTGATGTACTTGCTACCGGGTTCGACGTCGCCAATCTTGATCCAGGGCACGCCGTCGTTTTCGCTTGTCAGGTAATCCCGAATCGGTCGGGGCGACCCGCCTCGCACAATTGTTGCCAGATCGCCGAACCTCGCCCATTTGACGCCGTCTGGGCAGAGCTCGCGGATCAGGTCATCGATCCGGCTCATGCGTGGCTAACCCAACAATCATCCGGCGTGCCCAGCCAGTTCGCGGTCAATTGCCCGGCGAATCACATCCGAGCGGGTCTGGTGGTCACGCGCCGCCATGGCGTCAAGGGCCGAAATTCTATCGGCATCTAGGCGCACCGGCACGCTAACCGCCGTGGTGGCCCCAATCCTCAGCGGCCGGCCAACCGGACGAATGCTGGCCTTCAGGAAGTCCACGTCGTAGCCACGCTCGGCTTCATCTGCTGCTGCCGCGAAGACTTCTTCAGCCTGTTTCGAGAACTTCTGGCTTGCCATCATCATGTCCTTCCTCTGCGCTGGCCCGGCAGCAATGGGTAGTAGGTCTTCCTCAGACGCATGGCATGGACCAAGACCAGCTCGCCAGAGCCGTCAGGATCGTTGACCAGGACGATCTCAAGTGGCTCGCCGTCATGGCCAAATCCGACACGAAGCTCTTTGTACGGCTCCTCTCTGGGACAACACCACGACCGCAACCGGGTTGGCGGCTGCATGGTCGGCGTCACGGTGGGGCACCCCATGCCTGTCCGCTGACCGGGAGAACCTCACGCTATTAACGTATCTCGTAATTGTGGTGATGGCAATTCATTGCAGGGACGCCGCAAAGCTGTCAGGCCATCGCCTCGGCTCATGGGGTGGGCGCCCATTCGGGCTGATGGACGAAGAAGGGCTTCATTGGCCGGACTCCAGGTCAGCCACTATGGCGTCAATGGCCGTGCGCAGCTCGGCTTGGCGGGCCACGATCTGGGCAATCTCCGAATTCAGGGCCTTGATGTCGACTTGCTCCCTAGTGTCCTCAGGCTCAACGTGAGATGACACCGAAAGGTTGTAGCCGGCATCGGCCAAATCATCATTGGTGACCACCTGCGTGAAGTGCGCCTCAATGCTGCGGGCGGTGAAAGCCTGAACCACGGCTTCAATGTGCTCTGGCGCCAGCTTGTTCTTGTTACCCACCCGGGTGAACAGCTTCGAAGCGTCAATGAACAGCACATTGGCCTCTGGCTTGGACTTCTTCAGGACCAAAATGCAGGTAGCAATGGTGGTGCCGAAGAACAGATCAGGCGGCAGCTGGATGACCGCGTCGACGTAGTTGTTGTCCACCAGGTAGCGGCGGATCTTCTGTTCCGCCCCGCCCCGGTAGAGCACGCCGGGAAAAGAGACAATCGCGGCCGTACCGCTGGGTGCCAGCCAGGACAGGCAGTGCATGACAAAGGCTAGATCGGCCTTGGACTTGGGGGCCAGCACACCGGCCGGGGAAAAACGCGCGTCGTTGATCAACAGTGGATCATCCGCACCAGCCCAGTGGGTTGAATATGGCGGATTAGAGACAATCGCCTCGAACGGTTCGTCTTCTTCATGTAGCGGGTCCGTCAGCGTATCGCCGTGGGCGATGTCGAAGTCCTCGAAACCCACATCATGCAAAAACATGTTGATCCGGGCCAGGTTGTAGGTGGTCAGGTTGATTTCCTGGCCAAAGTAACCCCGGCGGACGTTCTTCTGGCCCAACAGTTTGGCGAACTTCAGCAGCAGCGAGCCCGAGCCACAGGCCGGGTCGTAGACACCGTTGACGGACGTCTTGCCCACAATGGCGATGCGGGCTAGCAGCTCTGACACCTCCTGCGGGGTGAAGAACTCGCCCCCCGACTTACCGGCCGAGGAGGCGTACATCGTCATGAGAAACTCATACGCGTCGCCAAAGGTGTCGATGGTGCTGGCCTGGAGGCCTTGGCCCAGGTCGAGGTCGCCGATGGCGTCCAGCAGCCCAGCCAGTTTCTGGTTCCGTTTGATGACGGTTGGCCCGAGCTTGGTTGAATTGACATCCAAGTCATCGAACAGCCCCTTGAGGTCAGATTCCGATTCGGTGCCGACGGCCGAGGCCTCGATGTTGTTGAAGACCCTTTCCAGGGTCTCGTTCAGGTTGGGGTCGGTGCGGGCCTTTTTGCGGACGTTGACGAATAGCTCGCTGGGCAGGATGAAGAAGCCTTTTTCGTTGACCGTCCCTGTCCTTTGGGAAACTGCGTCCTGGTCGCTCAGCAGCTCGTAGTCGAAATCGAGGTTGTCCACCCCGTGTTCCCAGTCGTTGAAGTGGGCCGTGAGGTTTTCAGAAATGAAGCGGTAGAACAACATGCCCAGCACGTAGGCTTTGAAATCCCAGCCATCGACGCTGCCGCGCAGGTCGTTGGCGATGCGCCAAATGGTCTTGTGCAGCTCAGCCCTTTGGGCTTCTTTGGCCCGGTCTTTCGAGCCGTTCACCTGCGCCACGGTTGCTGCTGCCTCTCTCGCTGCTGGACGTCATCAGCTTAGTGAACCACACCGGCTCGGCTGCCCAGCGGCGGCGCTAATCGCGGGGGCACTAGCGGCCGCCCCAGGGGCAGACTTGCGGGTCATAAATCGCATCCGGGGTGCTGTTGAGGTAGCGCCTGGTTGGCGGCCAGCCTGCGGGATCAAGGATGCGGGCGACAATTAGCGTTGAGACCTGGCCTGCCCCGGCCAGTTTCAATGCCGCCGCAGCTGACTGTGCTGAACTCCCGGTAACCCACGAATCGTCAATGAGCAGCACGTGCTCGCCGTCAAGCCGGGAGAACGGCTTGTACCTGGCAGGGTCCAAGGTGCGCGATTCCACTACATTCCCCAATTCGACTGTGAGTTCGGCAGGTCTTGGCTCCAGACTCCTGACAATCTGGCGCAGCTGCTGTTCCGGCGGCGGAACCTTGGTCGATGGGACAACGCACCAGTAGTCGGCCGGAGCGCTAGCCACCGCTGCTAGACAGCCCAAGTGTGCCTCAATCCCCAGCACCAGCAGCAGGCTCATAGTCCCCCTGTATTGGCTGGCCAGGCGGGGATTCTTGTATTGGTACATCATTCGGTAGGCCTGCGATCCAGTCTTGTCCGCGTACGTCAGGAATCCAACTCGTTCCGCGAGCGCGAGGCCGTGTTGCTTGTGGGAGTTGCAGACCGGGCAGTCCGAGAATGTGGCTTAAATCGGCCGTCGACACACGTCACAGAATCCGATCACCGGGCCCTCCACGTTTGTAAGAAACCCTCCCGCCCGCTCCCGAAGCAGTTCGGCGAGCGGGAACCACTCAGCAGGAAATGCCATATGTCACTTCGGGCTGGACGCCATGGCTTTTTTGACGAGGTTGACCGCATGGGTGTCTTGGTTCTGGATACGCTCAACGGCTGCTTCGAGGTCCCCCATTCCGGATACGACAAAGACGCCGGGCATCTCACTCAGCGCCTTGCCCCACTCGGTGCCGTTCACCACTGCGTCGAAAAGTACTACCGGCCGACCATGCTCGACGGCATTGCGAGCTTGGACCCTGGTGCCGGAATACTCGCCGGCTTCAACCACGATTGTGGCCATGCCATAGCCAGACATGACAGCGTTTCGCATGGGAAAGCTGCGCTGAGTTGGCGGCGAGCCCGGCCAAAACTGGGACGCCACTAGGCCAGTTTCCGCGATGCGCCGTTGTAGCGCCTGATTGACCTTGGGATAGCACTTGTCAATTCCGGTCCCGATCAACGCGACGGTTCGACCACCGGTTTCTAGTGCCGCCTCGTGAGCGGCCGAGTCGATGCCGCTTGCCAGGCCAGAGACGACACTCAG
Organism: Micrococcales bacterium; assembly: GCA_009784895.1. Lineage (NCBI taxonomy): Bacteria > Bacillati > Actinomycetota > Actinomycetes > Micrococcales > Micrococcales bacterium. Next base: position 29,004 of record WQXJ01000010.1, read on the forward strand.
CCCAGAGTCCGCAAGCATGCGGGCCACCGCACCGGCCAGGGTGATTCCTCGCGGGCTGGCATCACGCGACCCCACGACAGACATTCCCTGGTCGTCGGGTAGCAGAGCGCCACGGTAGAAAAGCAACGATGGAGCCTCGCGCACCGCCAGCAGACGGATGGGGTAGGCGTCGTCCAGGATTGTGACAAACTCGACGCCTGCCTGCTCCCATTCCGTTACTAGCCGGGTGGCCCTCGCCCACGGATCATTTGGGACGTCGAACAGCGCAAGCTCGCAATTCTGCTCCCAGACCGGAACGGCCCTGCCGGCCTGGAGCACGTCGAGTGTCAGCTGAGATAGTGACAGGCCCTTTGGCCTGGCCAGTTGCAGAGCAACCAACGCAACCACTTCGGGATTTGGACCGGCCTGCATGCACATAAATGGTAGATCAGACCGCCGACATCCGGCTGGAGGTTTTTCGCGAGGCGTTCAGGTCCCGACCACGGCCCCGCCATGTCGGCGGCGGGCGGCACGGATCAGGGTCTCGTCTATTGCCTTTCGCAATCCACGGACGGGTAGGGTCGGGGCGAGACTTCGGCATCGGCCAAATGGAGGACACAAATGCCAACCGCAGCCCCGGCCCCTAGCGCTGTCGATGCCTACATTGCCGGCTTTGAACCGGCGGTCCGGGCCAAGCTTGAGCAGATGCGACAGCTGGTGCGGCGAGCCGCGCCTGGGGCCAGCGAGCGGATTTCCTACAACATGCCGGCCTATTTTGGTCGGGGCGTTCTGGTCTACTTCGGCGCCTTCAAAGGTCACATCTCGCTGTTTCCAACCGGAGAAGGGGTGGCGGCCTTCGGTGGGGAGCTGGCTGCCTTGGGGCTGAAGACATCCAAGGGCACAATCCAGCTGCCGCTGGATCAGCCATTGCCTAAGGACCTAATCAAACGGATCGTCCAGCACCGCGTACAAGTGGACCAAGCCCAGGCCGCGCGCAATTCCTGACGCGACAGCCGTTTTGTCGGCCAATGCCGGCCGCGAGCCGTGGTCAGTAGATCAAACTCGCCAACGAGACGTGCTCGATCTATCTAGACACTGCGCTGCTCCGAGTAACGTCCCTGGTACGGGACGTCTTGCGGCTACCGCTCGGGTTCGGGGTGATTGGTTGGCCACGGCTCGGCCGGCCGAACAAGTGATCGACCAGGTCTCGCGGGTGTGTTCCCTAGTCCGTCTTGGGGCTACTTGGCCAGGTTCTGATCCGACTGAACCACAGCGGCGGGTTCATGGCCTTCGTCAGCCGACGCGGACCAAGCCAGAATGCCTCCGCCTACGAGACCGCAGCTCAGCGCCAGGGCTCCCAGGGTTCGCCCCAGGGCACCAAATCGCTGCTGATTGGCTTTGCTGCTCTTCGTGGTCTGATTTGCTCTCATCGTCTGGCCTCCATATTCGTCGTAGTTTGTTAGTCATCCTAACTAACGCACTTGGCTGGCGAACTGTTCCCGATTCGAACGACTGCTGTCGGGCCGAAAATCGGAGCCGCGGCAAAGAAGCAGGTCAGGGTCCCTCTTTGACGCGAGAATGCCTATTCTATGGGCCTTGTCAAGCCCCCAAGGTTGTCGAGTCGCCGCAGGCGGCTGTGGCTGCCGCAGGCGAGGCTGGGATGGATTCAGCAGTGTGCCAAAGCTCGGTGTCGCTGCATAAGTGCAGGTCAACTCCCACATCACCGCGAGAATGAGGTCTGGCATAAAGCGATGCCACCAAGGCTCGGTGCCGCTGGAAATAGGGAGTGTGCCAAGGCTCGGTGTCGCTGCAAAGGGGCTGGTCAGCTGGCGGGATCAACCCAGCCCAGGGTGCGTTCGACGGCTTTGGCCCAGTCGGCGCAAAGCCGGGCGCGCTGCTCAGCCGGCATGGCCGGCCGCCATCGGCGGTCCTCGGCCCAATGGTGACGCAGGTCAGCCAGCGAATCCCAAAACCCCACGGCCAGACCGGCGGCATAAGCCGCGCCCAGGGCGGTGGTCTCGGCCACTACCGGACGGACCACATCGACGCCCAATAGATCAGCCTGGAACTGCATCAACAATTCGTTGGCCACCATGCCGCCATCCACTTTCAGCGCGGACAGTGCTACGCCGGTATCGGCCTCAACTGCTTTGAGCACATCACGGGTCTGGAAAGCGGTCGCTTCAAGTGCCGCCCGGGCAAAGTGGCCCCGGTCAACAAAGCGTGTTAGCCCGGCAATCACACCCCGAGCGTCGGAGCGCCAATGCGGCGCAAATAACCCCGAAAAGGCCGGCACAATATAGGCCCCACCGTTGTCCTCGACGCTGCGAGCCAAGGCCTCAACCTCAGCCGCCGTGCTGATCAGCCCTAGATTGTCGCGCAGCCACTGGACCAATGAACCGGTCACGGCGATTGAACCTTCCAGGGCGTAGACCGGGAGGTTTTGACCCAGTTGATAGGCCACGGTGGTCAACATGCCGTTGTTTGACATGACAATCTCGCGGCCGGTGTTGACAAGCAAGAAACAACCGGTGCCATAGGTGTTTTTGGCCTCACCGGGCTCAAAAGCGACCTGCCCAAAGGTGGCGGCCTGTTGGTCACCCAAAATGCCGGCGATGGGCGTTTGCCGCAGCAGCGATTCTGATGCGGCTTGACCATAGACCTCCGAGGATGACCGTATTTGCGGCAGCATCGAGGCCGGCACGCCAAAAGCGTCGAGGATGGCCTGATCCCATTGGAGTGTGGTCAGGTCCATGAACATGGTGCGCGAGGCGTTGGTCACGTCGGTCACATGGACACCGCCCTTTACCCCGCCGGTCAGGTTCCAAACCAGCCAAGAATCAGTTGTGCCGAAGGCCAGCCGGCCCGCCCTGGCCAAGGACCTGGCCCCCTCGACGTGGTCCAAGATCCACCGAATCTTTGAGCCGGAGAAGTAGGGGTTGAGCGGCAAGCCAACCCGCTGCCGGAAGCGGTCCACCCCTGCGGCCGCCTCTGAGGCCAGCTGGTCGATCAACGGCCTGGTCCGTACGTCCTGCCAAACAATGGCGTTGTAGATAGGCAAGCCGGTGGACTTGTCCCAAACCACCGTGGTCTCGCGCTGGTTAGTAATACCGACGGCAGCCAAGTCGTGACGGGTGACATTGGCCTGTGACAACGCCAAGCCGATGACCTGGCGAGTCTGATCCCAAATCTCGACTGGATCATGCTCGACCCATCCGGGCATTGGCATGATTTGACGGTGCTCCATCTGGCCACTGGCCACAATTTGGCCAGCCCGGTCGAACAGGATTGCTCGGGTAGAGGTGGTGCCTTGGTCAATGGCCAATACGTACCGCTGCGTCACGGCTTAGACCCTAGCCAAGGTCCACCGGACCAGCCACATCAGCCACGCTCAGGCGGGCCTGCACCGCCGCCTCGTCGCTTAGCTGCCTGGCCGCGGCCTGCTCGGCTCGCACCCTGTTGGCGTAGGCGTTGACCTCGGCCTCGACTCTGGCCTGGTCCCAGCCCAGGTGAGGTGCAACCAAGGCGGCGATTTCCGCCGCAACTGAGGTTCCGGCATCGGGCGACTCATGATTCAACCGAAGGCGGTTCGTCATGACGTCCTCCAAATGGAGCACTCCTTCGCACTGAGCGGCGTAAACCACCTCTGCCTTGAGGTATCTCGACGGCCCAGCCAAAACCTGACCCAACGAGGCATCGGACTCAACCAGTGCCGCGATCTGTCCAACCAGCGAACCGTAGCGGCTCAGCAGCCGGCGCACCTGGGTCGGGTCCCAGCCGTAACGCCGGGCCAGATAGCGGGAGCGGTTGACCCAGGCCTTGTACCCGTCCGCCCCTAAAAGGGGCAGCTCGGCAGTCACTGAAGGTCGCACCTTGGGCTGTTTGGCCAGGGCAAAGTCGACCGCATCTTGGGCCATCACCCGGTAGGTGGTCAGCTTGCCGCCGGCAATCACCGTCAATCCGGGACTCGGGCTGGCCACAGTATGCTCGCGCGAAATCTTGGCCGAGCTAGTCCCGGCTTTGGTTCCAGGCTGCAGCAGCGGCCGCAGCCCGGCAAAGACCCCAATCACGTCATCCCTGGTTAGCGTCTTTGTCAGAACGGCGTTGGCGTGCTGCAAGAGGTAGTCGACATCCCGCTGGGTGGCCACCGGATGGGTCAGTTCGTTTTGCCACGGGGTGTCAGTGGTGCCAATTAGCCAGTGGGTATCCCACGGAATGATAAACAACACCGACTTTTCGGTCTGGGTGATCAGGCCCATCCGGCCGTTGATCCGGTCACGCGGCACCACCAAGTGGACACCTTTCGAGGCCAGTACTCGCAAGCCGCCCTCAGCCTGGCAAAAAGCTTCGGTCTGCTCGGTCCACACCCCGGTCGCGGCAATCACATGACGGGCCTTGACGTGGTGTTTCCTACTGAATTCGAGGTCTACGATGTCCGCGCCGTCAACAACGCCATGGCCGTTTTTGGTGATGGCCGTGACCTGGCAACGCGAAGCGGCTTGGGCACCCAGTTGGGCGGCCGTGCGCACAAGTGTGAGGGTCAGCCGGGCGTCGTCAACCTGGGCATCGTAGTAGCACACAGCGCCGATGCCGGCCCTTGGGTTCAGATCGGGAAAAACCTGGCGCAGGCCCTTGGCCAAATAGTGCTTCTGAAACGGCAAGGCGCGTTTACGCCCCGGAGCGTGCGCCAGGAGGTCATACAGCCCCACACCGGCCGTGACATACGGCCGCTCCCACAGCCGGTGTGCCAGCGGATAGAGGAAGGGCGCCGGTCTGACCAGGTGCGGGGCCGTGATGGAGAGAAGCCTGTCCCGCTCAGTCAGGGCCTCGTGAACCAGTTTGAAGTCAAACATCAGCAGGTAGCGCAGGCCACCATGAGCCAGCCTCGATGACCTGGACGATGTGCCCGAGGCCCAATCTTGGGCTTCGACAATTGCCGTGGAATAGCCGCGGGCCTGGGCGTCGAGGGCAATGCCCGCGCCGGTGATCCCCCCGCCAATGACAAGGATGTCGACGCCTTGTTGCGATGTCATGGCTTCAATAGCCCGCCGGCGCGAATCGAGCGTCAGAGCCGAGCTGTTCACTCCTGGTCAATCTCCTATTCGGCTTGGGCCACCGTCGCGGTGCGGTGACCGCTGTACTACAGGTCTCTCATGCCAAGCGTCCGGACGCAAGACACCTTTGGACCCGTACCGGGCAGGCCAGCCGCCGCATCCCAGCCCCACCTGGCCGCAGCCGGCAACCGCCAAGCCGACCAGTCGACTTTGGAGCAGGCGCGAATTGGCGGCCGGTGGTTACTGAGTCAAATCCCGCCCGGTCCCAGGCCGAGTTTGACAGCCGCGTAAACAGTTTTGCGCCGAGGTTGAGGTTTGGCATGATGGCCGGGTGCCTTCAGCCAGCGTTGAACTACGCCCGGCCCGGATGGACGATGTCCGGGTCATTCGCGGGCTTTGCCAACCCTACGTTGACCAGCGCTTTCTGGCGCCCAAACCACCGGTGGCCTATTACGAGTCAATCCACGACTTCACGGTCGCCCTGGCCGGGCAGGAGCTGGTGGGCTGCGGCGCCTTGCATGCCATGTGGGAAGACTTGGGTGAGGTACGAACCCTGGCCGTGGCCCAAGCCTGGCTCAAGCGTGGCATTGGCGGTCAAATCGTCGAGCATTTGATTGCCCGAGCCCGCCTGCTTGGACTCAGGCGTCTGTTCTGCCTGACTTTTGAGGTTAGTTTCTTCAAGGGGCACGGCTTTGAGCCAATCGAATCCACGCCGGTGACCCCTGAGGTTTACTCCGAATTGCTCCAGTCGCACGATGACGGCGTGGCAGAATTCTTGGACCTCGCCCGGGTAAAGCCCAACATATTGGGAAACACCCGGATGCTATTGCACCTTTAGGCAAAGCTGCGGCGTGGTGCGGCGGCTAGGCGATGGGGCAATCTAAACTGGTCGCGTGAGTAGTCTGCTGCGCCCAGTGGGCCCCGAACCGCCTGCGGTTTACTGGAGACGGCGTTTGGCACTTCTGCTCGGTTTGATTGTCCTGATCGTGATTATCATCATGATCATTGGCGCCCTGCGCAGCGGCAGTAGTGACAAACCGGCCGCTGAGGCCCCAAAGCCCAGCCCAACTGTAAGCGAAGAAGCTACCGACTCGGTCGCGCCCTGTAAGGGCAAGGACCTGGAGATTGTGCTCAGCTCTACTAAGGAACAATTCGCCACCGGCGATGTAGTCGAACTGGTCGCCACGGTCACCAATAATGGCCCCAGGAACTGCACTATTACACCCGATGCCAGGACCGTTGAACTTGAAGTGGTCAGCGGCACCGACCAGATTTTCCACACCGCCCATTGCGCCGACCAAATCCCGGCGCCCTCACCCGAAGCCACAGTTGAAATCCAAGCCGGCGCCAGCGAAGATTTGCCCATCACCTGGACGGCAGAGCGCTCCCTCGATCGCTGCCAAGATGTGGCCGACAAAGACCAGCCGCACCGGGCCCGGGACGCAACCTACCGGGCCACAGTCACCATTAGCGGTATGACCAGCGACGAAACATCGTTCCTACTGGTGCCCTAAGGCCTAGCTGAGACGGTCAATAACCGAGGATTCGGCAATCCGCGATAAACCTTCGCGCACGGCACGGGCCCTCAGTTCGCCGACACCTTCTACCCCCATCAGGTCTGCCAAAGTGGCCGCCAAGATGTTTTGCAGCGAACCGAAATGACTGGCAATGCGATCAGCAATGGCCGGTGGCAGGCGCGGCACCCGGCTGAGCATCCGATGTCCCTTCGGGCTCAACGGCGCGTCGACCTGGTTGGCGGTCTCGGCCAGACCCAATACCTGGGCCACCGTGCCAGCCTCCATCAAGTTGGTTGGACTGACCTTAGACAGATCTGCCGTGACTTCACCAACAGACCGGCCAGATCCACCCAGGTCGACGTAGTCGCTGATCAGCAGGGAGCGTCCGGTGTCGACACCGGCGATCAGCTCTTCGAACTGGAGGCGCAGCAAGCGGCCATTGACGCCAAGCTCGGCCAGCAGCCCAGCCACTTCCTCGGCGATGCGCCAAACCATTTCCTGCCGGCCGGCCACGGTCGCGACATCGCGTACCGTCACCACGTCTTCGATCTCAAGACCGGAGAGGGTCGCGCTGACCTCGTCCAGCCGGTCGCGGTAACGCTCCAGAGTGGTCAGGGCCTGTTTTGTCCTCGAGGCCAGCTTCTCCGGATCCTCCAATGGGTGAGAAATGCTCGACACATAAAGCGTGACGATGTTTTCTGACTGGCTCACGGCCAGGACCGGAAAACTGGTCTGTTTGGCGACGCGTTCAGCCGTGCGGTGCCGCGTGCCAGATTCGGTGGTTGTAATTGACGGGTCCGGCAGTAACTGCACTGCTGCCCGGACAATGCGACCGGCCTGGTAGTCCACCACCAAGGCACCATCCATTTTGGACAGTTCTCTCAAGCGGGTGGCGGAAAACGGCACGTCCAGCACAAACCCGCCAGAACACATGGCCTCCACGCTCGGGTCGAAGCCCAGAACTATCAACGCCCCGGTGCGCCCACGCAGGATCCGTTCCAGCCCATCGCGCAGCTCGGTGCCGGGTGCGACAGCGGACAATGTGGTCAGCAGCAGATTTCCGGAGGTTTGATCGAATTCGTCTTGGGCCACGGCGAACACTCCTGAGTTGGACTCCACCCCAAATCCTAGCGCCGCACACAAACACCCATGACCCAGCAGGACCGTTCCACCACCGAAATGGTCCCTAACCGCTTTCACACAAGGCCTAGCAGGTGTGACAAGCCAGTGCCCACGTAGCACCGCCTGCCGGGGCGCCCCCTAGACCACAACGGGCCGCAAAACCCGTAAAGCTTGATCCAGTTGGCTCACCTCCTCGATATCCAGTGACAAGTCCAAGGCCGTGGCCGCGCTGCCGGGTGGCGCAATGACGTGGGTCAAACCCAGCCTGGCGGTCTCTGAAAGCCGGCGGTCGAGCGCTGCCACCGGCCGGATCTGGCCACCCAATGAGACCTCCCCCAGGCAGACTGTGCCCGGTGCCAGCGCCAAGTCGAAGCGGGCCGAGGCGCAGGCCATGGCCAAGGCCAGGTCAAAGGCCGGTTCGCTGACCCGGGCCCCGCCCACGGTCGAGGCAAAGACATCCTGACCGGCCAGGCTCAGGCCACAGCGGCGGGCCAGGACAGCCAGAATCATTGTTAGCCTGGCGGCGTCCAGGCCGGAAGTTGTGCGTCGCGGATTTGCCATGGTCGACGGCGCCACTAAGGCCTGAACCTCAACCGCCACCGGACGGCGGCCCTCCATGGCCACACCGAGGCAAGAACCCGCCACCCTGGGACCGTCCAGATCGACGAACAACCCTGATGGATCATCCACCTCGGTAATACCCTGCGCTGTCATCTCGAAGCAGCCGACCTCGTCGCTGGGACCGTAGCGGTTTTTGGTTGCCCTCAGCAGCCGAAGCGACGAATGCCTATCACCCTCAAATAGACAGACCACATCCACCAGGTGCTCCAGGGTTCTGGGCCCGGCCACCGAGCCGTCCTTGGTGACGTGTCCAACCAACAGACAAGCCATCTCCCGGTACTTGGCTTCCCGCACCAGCTGCGCGGTGACCGCCCGCAGGTGGTTAACTCCCCCTGATACGCCGTCGACCGTAGTGCTGGACAGGGTTTGGATTGAGTCAAGCACCAGCAGCTCCGGTTGTTCACGTTCTGCCAGCGCCAGCACCTGTTCCAGCTCCCCTGTGGCGGCCAGTTTCAGCCCCGGCACCAATGCTCCGATCCGCTCCGCCCTGAGATGGACCTGCCGGGCGGTTTCCTCGCCGGTGACGTAAAGCACAGTCCGCCCCTGTCGCACCGCCCGGGCGGCCACGTCCAGCAGCAAAGTTGACTTGCCAACACCTGGTTCGCCACCAACTAAGGTGACCGAACCAGGTACCACCCCGCCGCCCAGCACACGGTCCAATTCGCCCACACCGGTTGACCAAGCATCCGCCTCACTGCTGCCGATCTGGTCAATTGCCTGGGCGCCAGCCACGGCCAAGCCGGCCCGGGCCACCACCACGGCATCCCGCCGCCTAACCGCCTCAACCTTGTCCCAGCCACCGCAACCGCCACAGCGGCCAACCCACTTAACCGTGGACCAGCCGCAGTCTTGACACTCGTAACTGGCTTGCCATGTCCTTGCCATGGCGCTAACGCTAAACCTGACCACCGACATCGGCCCTGCGTCCCCTCGCCCTGGCCAAACGCCCTGACCATTGACGCCCTAGGCCTCCAGCCTTCGCTAGCGTTGTTGCCATGTCCGGCTTGACCTTGCCCGTGGGCACCGAACTGGGCGGCTATGTGCTGCGCGGCGTGGTTGGCTCGGGCGCCTCGGGTACGGTCTACCGTGCCAATGACGCCGACGGCCTTGAGGTCGCCTTCAAGCTGCTCCATCCCTCCGTAGCCGCCGATTCGGCCGCCCGCCAGCGCCTACGACGCGAGGTTGAACTGCTGCAACGCCTCAAGGCGCCCTGCGTCGCCCAGGTGGTTGACGCCGAAACCCAACAAGCCGAAGCCTTTGTCGTAACCGAACTAATCGAAGGCACCTCGCTGGATCGTCAGGTCAAAAAACATGGCCCCTTCGACCTGCCGGCCTTGGCCGTCCTAGCGCAGGATCTGGCCGCCGCCATCGCCACTATCCACCACGCCGGAGTGGTTCACCGCGATCTGAAACCGGCCAACGTCATGCTGCGCGATGACGGCTCTGTAGTGCTAATCGACTTTGGGCTGGCCCAAGAAGACGCTTGGTCTCGCCTGACCGGCCACGGCCTGGTCGCTGGCACCCCCGGTTTCGTCTCTCCCGAACTGCTGCGCGGCGCCGAGGTTGGCCCTGAATCCGACCGCTGGGCCGTGGCCGCCATGCTGATCAGTGCCGCCACCGGCCGGCCGCCCTTTGGCGGCGGCGGGGTCGAGGCGGTGCTGTCACGGGTATTAGAGGGAGATGGCGACCTGGCCGGCCTTGAACCCAACTTGGCGGACCTGCTGCGACGCGCGGTCCAGGCCGACCCGGCCGCCCGGGTCAGTCTTGAGGATTTGACCGGAGCCTTGGCCGCCATGGCCCGGGGCGAGGAAGTCCTAGCACCAACTATGGTGGCGCCGGCAGAACCGGTTGCCAGGCCCAATGCCGGGTCTCGTCCCTCAGTCCAAAACCCACCCTCACCGCCGTCCGCGGCCGAGCAGACCGCTCTGATCTGGGACGACCAACCCCTGACCGAACAGCTCGACCCGCCGTCGCCTGGCCGGATGGCGACCTACCCCCCAGGCCAAGGAGCCGGAACCGGACCAGGTTTGGCCGTACCACCACCTGAGCTGCCCCGGCCCAAAGCCACACCGTGGCTGTGTCTGGCTGTCTGGATCTTGGCCATGGCCGTGGCCTTGCACCAGGCCATAGCGGCCGCGGTGGGGTTGACCTTGATCTTGTGGCTGGCCCGCACAGTCTGTGTTGGACGGGAGTCGGTGGCCGCCAGGTGGCGGCGCTACGGGCCACGCCCCTCGGACCCAGCCCGCACCGCCGCCTCAGTGCCCTGGTATCTGTTACGCGGCCTGCTCGGATTGTTGCCAACCTTGCTGGTTGGCACAGCCGTGGGCCTTGGCGGCTATTGGGTTTTCGCCTGGCTGGGTGACACTAGGCCCAGCTACGTCGCCGCCCTGGCTGTCGGCCTGGGGACGCTGGTGGCCTGGCGGGGGCCTTCAGCTGAGCCGACCCGTCTGGGTCAAAGGCATCTGACCCGGGCGGTCTTTCCGGCTGGTTGGACCCGACTGTTCATAGGGCTAATCGCGCTGGCGGTGGCCGTAACCTTGGCCTGGCCAGTCCTGAGTGAAGTGACCGGCTAGGGTGGAAGCCATGGCTCCGAGTAACAACTCCGGACCGGCCGGCCCCAAGCCAGCCGGGCGCAAAGCCGTCTGGCCGGTCAACCAGCCATGGTGGCCATCGACCCAACCCTGGGTGTCGCTAGTCTTGCGCCTGGGATTGGCCGTCGTCGCCCTGTGGGCGGCTCTGCCCAAATTAACCCACATCCGCCAGTCCCAGATGGCGGTCAGGGCTTATGAACTGTTCCCGGCTGCTCTGGCTGATCTGATCGGTATTGCCGTGCCGGTGATTGAGCTGGTTATCGCCATCGCCCTCATAATTGGCCTGCTGACCAGGTATGCCGCCGCGCTGTTCGGCTTGATGATGATCGTCTTTGTGGTCGGAATATCGCAGGCTTGGGCTCGCGGTCTAAACATTGACTGCGGCTGTTTTGGTGGCGGCGGCGAACTGCCGGAAGGGGTCCCACACCAATACGCACTGGAAATCGCCCGTGACATTGGCTTAGCCTTGGTGGCTGCATTTGTGGTGTTGTGGCCGGCCTCGCCGGCCTCAGTCGACAAGTGGCTGCGACTGGATCCGCCACCTCGGTAGGGCCGCCGGTTTCGGTCCAAGCCGGGTATCAACGACAAGGAACAGAACATGGCTAAAGGCAAGAAGAAACCAGCCAGCGCCAAGGCAAGGGAACAGGCTCGAGCCGCCGCCAGGGCAGAGGCCGAGCGGCTCAAGGCCGCCCAGGCCGCCAAAGAGCGGCGTAATCGCCTGCTGGTTCTAGCCGGCGGCTTGGCGGTGGTGGTGGCCGTGGCGGTAATCGTCATTGCCGTGACTATGTCCCAAAAGGGCGATGCCTTCGCCGACCTTCCGGCCACACCGGCCGGGGCGCAAGAAAACGGCGGCATTTTGCTGGGCACCGACTTGGCGCCTGGTGGTCCGGCGCCGGAAGGCAACGACGTGGTCACAGTTGCCATATACACCGACTTTATGTGCCCTTGGTGCGGCAACTTTGAAAAGCAGTACGACCAGGAGTTGTCCAACCTGGCTCAAAACGGCCAGATTCAGCTTGAGTATCACATCGTGGCTCTACAGGACAGCCAAGAGAACGCCGAGCGCTTCTCCACACGTGCGGCCATTGCCGCCGCCGCCGTGGCCAAACACGATCCGGCCAACTTCCTGCCCTTTGTCAGAGCTATGTTTGACGACCAACCAACTGAAGGCCAAGACAGCCGCAGCGATGAGGAGATCGCCGCCACTGCCGAAGGCGCCGGTGTCAACGAAGGTGCCCTGGCGGCGCTGACCAACACGGACTTTGAGGCCTGGGTCAACTTCACCAACGAGCAGTTCTTCAAAGTTGGCGTCAGCACGACACCGACCATCATGATGGCACTGGGCAGCGGCGAACGCATGGTCTTCACCGACTACAGCACCATTGGCTTTGAGCAGGCAGTCGCCAACGTGCGGAACGGGTCTTCGCCAAGCGGCCAGTAAACTGGGCCGCCGGGGTTTGCCGGGTACTTGGTTGCCCGATGCCGTCCCCACAGTCCCGCAAGGGACTGGCCACCTTAGCTCAGCCGGCAGAGCAGCCGCCTTGTAAGCGGCAGGTCATCGGTTCGATTCCGATAGGTGGCTCCATCGGCCTAGGTCCACCGCGAAACCTCGGTGTCGCTGCATTGAGGCAAGTCAGCCTCTCATTTCCCGCGAGAACGAGGTTTGGCACAATGACTTATCTGCCGAAGTCAGTTCGTCGTGGCCAGGGCGCTGTCAAGGGCGCGATGGGCCTCCTCAGGCGACAAGTCCAGCTGCCGGACAAGTCTGGCCAGCTGCTGAGCGGCGTCTTGAAATGCCGAGCTGGCGCGTCTGTCTTGCGGTTGGGGCAGGACAACAGTGCCGTGTCGGCCCGATCCGGTCACCAATCCGTTCCGCGCCAGAATCTCATAGACCTTGGCTACGGTGCCATTGGCTATCCCGAGGTCGGTTGCCAGATGCCGGATTGCCGGCAGCTTGGTGCCAGCGGCAAGCCGGCCAGAAACAATCAGTAGTTCAATCTGCGAGCGCAGCTGTTCGCCCAGCGGCATAGCTGAGTCGAAGTCAAGCGAAACGATCACGTGACTACCGCAGGCTGCCAGCCGCGTGGCGCCCTGCCGGAACTACGCTGCAACGCCACGAACGCCAGGACCAGGCACGCCAGAATAGCGACGGTCATTGCGGCACCGACCAGGTCGTTAGCAGGTTCAAGCGCAGACAGGCACCAGCCAAGACCCAGTATCGCGCCGGATAGTTCCAGCCATGCCACCGATCGACCGGCGAAGGCACGTAAACGCTGGTCCACGGCATCGACGTAGTCGCTAGCGAAACGGCGCCTGTCAGTAATGGCGGCCTGCGTCACTTCAGCCAGGCCGGCGAGGACAATCGCCAGCAGTGCGCCCCCGATCATGCCGGACTTGCTCCAGAGCACGGTTCCCAATGCGGCCAGCCCGATGGCGACAATTGCCAAGGCGCGGGCCGTCATGATGAGTCTGGGTTGCGGCCGGGCGGGCCGGGCCTCCAACCGGGCCTGGCGGCGCGGACCACGGCCAACGCGCAGGCGATAGCTTTCGGCGCCCAGGGTGCCGAACGTTATGCCAGCTAGGGCACCCACCAGCAGGTCACTTCCCATTCGACCGGCCCCAATGCCGACAGTGACCACCGTGTCTCCGGGCCAGCACAAACCCGAAACCACCGCGACGGCCAGTCCAGCCAAGCAGCCAAGAGTGCGCATTCGCCAGTGTCGCCGCAGGTAGGCGGTGTAGATGGGCTTGGTCAAGTCACTGGCCAGCCCTCCGGCCAACCAGTCAACGTCTGACTGCCGGACTCTTGCAGCGTGACGGGCGGCCCAGACAATGATGGCGCCTGCCGCGCACAAAGCCAGCAGGCCAACAGCCAACTCCGTGATTGGTGGCAGGAACACCATCTCATTTGTCATATTGTCATAGTACAATATAACAATGACGGATTCGGGGTTTCCGGCTGGCGGCCAGGCTGGAGGACCTACCGACGACTCGACCAGGGATTCGCCAGCCGGTACAGCCAGCGAATCGGCCACCGATGTTGCCGGTGAGCTCCAAGCCCTACTACCCAGCCGGTCAAAGGCTCGGGTGGCCCTGGGGGCGGCGGTATTTGTCTTAGCACTGGCCAGCGCCTGGGCGGCTCCTAAGGTATTGGCGCCGCACGCCGAGTTCGGAGGAGCTGCAGTTCAACAGTATTTTCCTGACGCGCCGTACGTCTGGGCGGCGGCTCCAATCATTATGCATGGTTGGCCCTCTGCCACCGTTGTCGCAGTGGGTGACCGGCCAGGCGCCAAAGCCATTGCGGCCTGGCTGACAGCCGAGGACCAGGCCGAGCCATTCATAGGCGGCGACCAGGACACGGCTTTGGCCAGCCAGGCCGCATTAGTCGAGTTCACCGAGACAACCGGTGTGACCGTCGACCAGTTGCAGGCCGTACCACCGGGGGTGTGGGTTGATGCGGACACGAACCTGCTAGTGCTCTGGCAAATCACGGACTGCGACCAGGCCGAGGCCGCCGAAGACACAGTGCCCACCACCCTGACGGTGCGATCCTCCTGGGGAATCAAGAGGCAGGTAACTGTTGGCCCGTCGACCGCGTTGATCGGCCCCACGATCATGCATGACCGCGAGGAAATGGAGCAGCTGGGTATCTGCCCCTGACCTGCACCGGCCGGGTACTCTCAATCGCGGCCGCGCGATAGAGGAGTTGTGAATTTCCCCTTGACCTGCGCCCAGCGCTTGTCCGAAACTGGATGGACTCAGTCGCCGCGAGACCTGGTGGATCTGCCGTGCCAAACCTCAACCTCGCGGCAGGGTTTGTGTGCGACCCCTCGGTGTCGCTGCATTGAGGCAAGTCAGCCTCTCATTTCCCGCGAGAACGAGGTTTGGCAAACCGGCCGTTTTGTTTGAGCTCGGTTGCGCGGCGGGGTTCGTGTGCGAAACCTCGGTCTCGCGGCGAAGGTGCAGGTCAGATGGCTAGTTGGGCTGCAATTGCCTTGGCCTGGACGGGCCAAGGTGTGAAGGTGACGCCTAGCTCCTTGGTGGTCTGGGCGGCATCGGCCACGTAGTTGCGCTGCCGGGTCCAAGCCGTCTCCTTCGACTCTCTGGCCAGCTTCGAAAACAGGCCGGCCAGGCTGACAATTGATCCGGGCAGGCCTCTAACCCGACCGGCCGGCCAGCCGCCGGCCGCCGCTACATCGGCCACCACCTGTTGGGCACTGATAGCCGGAGCATTGGGGACAAGCCAGACTCGACCGTGGGCTTCCGGCCTGAGCAGCGCCGCGACCAGGGTGGCGGCGACATCGGCCGGGTAGGTCCAAGAGTGGATCTTGGTCGGATCGCCCGGATACCAACCAGCCCGGCCCTTCGACAGCCCTGCCAAGGCCAGACCAATAATGGTGTTGGCACCGGCGTCCATGAAGTCCGAGCCGCGCACTTCGAGACCTCTCAGTTCGCCGTCTTGGTGCAGCGAGCTGACTTGCTGCCACATTTCCGCCTTGACTTTGCCTTTGGGACCCGAGGGCGTCTCGGGGGTGGCGGCCGTGATGGGCTCATCTAGTGGCCCGTACATGTACAGGTTTGAGATTGTGGCCAATACGGCGCCGCTGGCCCTGGATGCATTGATCAGTGTGTTCATCAAAGGCGGCCACTCGACGGGCCAACGGTGGTAGTTGGGCGGGTTGAGCGCATTGACTAGGCCAGCGGCTCCGCTGCAAATGCTGGCCAAGGCCTCGGGCTGGCTCAGGTCGACCGCCAAGTGTTTGGCACCTGGGACCGGTTGCCTGGCGCGGCGGGAGATCACAACCACTTCGGCACCGGGGCACTGGGACAATAGTTCGGCCGCCACGGCCCGGCCAATCCGGCCGGCCCCGGCCACCACGAACTTCGAACCCGCACCAGGCGGAACGGCCCGGTCTGTTCCTAATTGGGCTGACGGCATTGCGATCCCCTTTCGGAGCGGTGCTCTGTTTCCAGAGCGATGCTATCCCAGGCGGACTGGCGCGCGCAATACCTTGCGCTAGTGGGATACTGGACCGGTGGAAGACGCCAGGTCAGTAGCCGTGGAGACAAGTGCATCTCCGCGCCGGCCCACCGCTCGCGAACGGGTCCGGGCCGAGATTCGTGCAGAGATCCTAGACCTGGCCCACCGGCAAATGGCCCAGCTGGGCGCCGGCCAAATCTCCCTACGCGCCATTGCGCGCGAACTGGATATGGCCTCTTCGGCCATTCACCGCTATTTCCCGTCGCGTGATGATGTCATTACCGCCTTGTTGATCAGGGAATACACGGCCCTGGGAGAGGCACTACAAGCCGGACAGGCGGAGATCGAGCCTGGGGACTCGGCGGCGCGGTGCAAGGCGTTTCTATTGAGCGGGCGGGCCTGGGCCGCGGCTAACCCACACTCTTTCGCTTTGCTGTTTGGCACGCCGGTGCCGGGTTACGTGGCGCCGGATTCGACCAAAGAGCCAGCCTCGGCGCCTATGCGACTGCTGGCTGAGCTGCTCGAGACCATCTCAGACACGGGCGGTCCCCAGGGGCCTGCGGCTGTTGACGTACCGGCCGCTGTCGTAGCTCCGGCCATGTCCGCGCTGCCGGCGGCGCCAAGCTGGCGAGTGGCCACGGCCCTGGCCGCCTGGACCTGGATGATTGGCGCCATCGACGCCGAATTGTGGGGCCACTACGTCAACGTGGTCGACGACCCGGACGCCCTTTACCAGGCCACTGTCGACCACTGGGTCAACGCCTTGGGCCTGGGCTAGCGCTGATCCGGCACTCGTCGGTGGCTCGGCAAACCCAATTTCGGTCATTTCCCGCAGACGGCTTGACCCTGACATAGTGTCAGGCTGTGAGGTTGATGGCATGAGCGATAGTGATTCGGCCTATCTGCTGGGTATTGGCGATTTCTCGCGTCTGACCATGTTGTCGGTGCGCATGTTGCGCCACTACGACCAACGAGGCCTGCTTGCCCCTGCCCAAATCGACCCGCATAACGGCTACCGGTTCTACGCACCGGCCCAACTGCGTGACGCCGGGCGGATTAGGGCGCTGCGTGACGCCGGTTGCGGCATCGGCCAAATCGCCCAGCTGCTGGAGCTGTATGACAACGCCGATG
The DNA here is from genome assembly GCA_009784895.1 of Micrococcales bacterium. Lineage (NCBI taxonomy): Bacteria > Bacillati > Actinomycetota > Actinomycetes > Micrococcales > Micrococcales bacterium. The sequence continues at coordinate 46,000 of WQXJ01000010.1, forward strand.
CCCTGCGCGCCGCCCTTAGCCAGCACGCCAGTGGCCTGGCCGCCGCCGCCCAGCACATAGCCGACCAGCAATCGCTCCTTGACAGTATTTGCCAACAGCTTGAGGAGCCATCAATGTCATTTCCAGTTGAACAACGCAACATTCCAGCCATGCGCGTGCTGTCTCTGCGCCGCACCGTGGCCAACTACGCCGCCGAGGCTGAACTGTGGGCCGAATTCGGCCAGCAGGCAATACCGGATGGCATCAAACCCGGACCGTTTGGCCGGACTTTTGGTGCCACTTTCTATGACCCTGATTTCAAAGAGGCCGATGTCGATATGTCAGTTTGGGCAGAACTGACCCAGGAGTTGGCAGCGCCGGAAGGCTTTTCCGTTTCCGCGCTGCCTGCCCAAACGGTCGCCACAGCGACCATGTACGGGCCCTACGAACAGGCCGGGGCGGTCTGCTCCGCCATCGGCGCCTGGATTGCCCAACACGGCCACACCCTGGCCGGGCCGATGTTCAACATCTACCTGGTCAGCCCGGCGCAAGACCCCAACCCGGAAAACTGGGTGACCGAAATCAATTTCCCAATTGCCACCTAGTCAGTCAGGACCACCAATGCCCCGCCCCACCAATCGAAGCGAACTGCTAGCCGCCGCCCAGGACGGCTACGACCGGATTATGGCGCTGATCGGGTCCTTTGAGCCTGCCTGGCACCGACCTGGCTAGGGCAGGGTCCAGTTAACGGTGAAAGCCCCCATCTCATCGAGCAGGGCGTTAGCGCGGGAAAACGGCTTTGAACCAAAGAAACCGCGCATAGCCGAAAGCGGCGAGGGATGGGCCGAGGCGATTACCGGTGTGCGGCCGAGCAGAGGCATCAGGGACTGCGCCTCGCGGCCCCAAAGGATCGCCACCAAGGGTCCACCGCGGCTGACCAGTCGTTCGATCGCCAAGTTGGTAACCGACTCCCAGCCTTTGTCGCGGTGGGAGGCAGGTTGGCCAACTCGGACCGTTAGCACCCTGTTGAGCAGCATGACCCCGCGTTCGCACCAAGGCGTCAGATCTCCAGTAGACGGCATGGGGCAGCCGATGTCGGTAGTTAGTTCACGAAAAATGTTGCGTAGCGAGCCGGGCAGGGGGTGGACATCCTGGGCCACAGAAAACGACAAGCCAACGGCATGGCCCGGCGTGGGGTACGGGTCTTGGCCCACTATCAGAACCTTGATCCGGGCCATCGGATAGGTGAATGCCCTAAGCACATTGGCTCCGGCCGGAAGATAGCCGCGCCCGGCGGCGACCTCGGCCCGCAAGAACTGGCCCAGATCGCTGATTACCGGCTGGACTTCTTCAAGCGCCTCCGCCCACTGCGGATCGACCAACTCGGCGAGCGGACGCGGTGCGGACATAGTTTGAGACTACCTGGACTTGTAGTCAGTTGAGTAGCTCTGCCCGGCTCCACCAAGGCCAGATGCACCGGGTCGACCAGCCAAGACGCACTTGGGTGGCCCGGGTGGTGGCTTCGGGTCTGTTACCAGACACGCACCAGGACAAATGACAACGATGTGATTTGGGCCCTAGCATGGTGCCTGTCCGGTCAATTACATCAGGAGGTCCTTGTTGGGCGCCGAAGCTGCTCGCGTGTCGGGATCGCTGGACGAGCGTGACCGTCAGGTCTTGATGTTTGAACGCCAATGGTGGCGCTACGAGGGTTCCAAGACCCAGGCCATCAACGACCTGTTTGGGCTGGATGCAACCACCTATTACCGCGTCCTGGGGACTCTGATTGACACTGAGCAAGCCTTGGCTTTCGACCCTCAATTGGTCAAACGGCTTAGGCGCCAGCGTGACAACCGGCGGCGCCAGCGTTCGGCTCGCCGGTTGCCCACCGGCCTGATTGGCCACCCGGACGGCTAGTCTTCTTCCGTGAGCAAGAGTCGGTACCCTTACCCTCCGGACGAGTTCGATGAGGTCGATCAGTCAACGCGCCCCAAGGAACCCCATGCCGCCAAACGCTCGGCTTGGAGCCGGATCTGGCCGTTCCTACTGGTCATTGTGTTGGTGCCAGCGGTGGCGATTGCCGCAGTGAAGCTGCTGGCCAATTCCGACAACACCACCACCCCACCGGCCACCCAAGCGCCAGCCAGCCCAACACCCACCCCCGAGCCAACACCGACGGAGGCCCCACCCACCCCCGAGCCAACACCGACGGAGGAGCCCACCCCCGAGCCCCAATTGACACCCGATTTTGCCGCCGTTGTCACCGTGATGAATGACGTCTCGGGCCGCTACACCGGGACTAAGAACGGCCTGGCCGGGCGGGCAGCCCAGAAGCTGGCGGGCGAGGGCTGGACAAACGCGGCCAGTTCAACCGATCACGTCAACAACAACCGTGAGACCTCGCAGGTCTATTACTCCGGTGCCGAAGCCCAGGTCACGGCCGAGGCCGTGGCCGCCGCCCTCGGCATTGCCGCCGTCACCGAAGACGGTGCCGTGGCCACGGCGGAACGCGGCATCGTCGTGTCCCTTGGCGATGACTTTCGAGAGTAAGGCCGGGGTGACCCGGGCTCGTTGCCACGAGAGCCTGTCAAAGCCCAGTCTCGCTGCATAAGGGCTGGTCAAGCCGCCTGTTTGCGGCGAGAGAGAAGTTTCGCTAATTGCCCCCAGCTTGCACTCTGGGCCTTAGAGTGCTAACCATTACTTAGCACTCTTGCATTGAGAGTGATAACGATTCGGTGAGGACCGGCCAAGGGCGTGACGTGAACGCCTGGCAGCTTGTCCGTCCGTCGCGGGCGCCGAGTCATCAGATCGCTAGACATAAGGAACGAATTCCGAATGGCCAAGATCATTTCCTTTGATGAGGATGCCAGGCGGGGCATGGAGCGGGGTTTGAACACCCTGGCCGACACCGTCAAGGTGACCCTTGGACCCAAGGGGCGCAACGTTGTCTTGGAGAAGAAGTGGGGCCCACCCACCATCACCAATGACGGCGTTTCGATTGCCAAAGAAATTGAGCTCGAAGAGCCCTTTGAAAAGATCGGCGCTGAGCTGGTCAAAGAGGTCGCCAAGAAGACTGACGACATTGCCGGTGACGGCACCACTACTGCCACTGTGCTGGCCCAGGCACTGGTGCGCGAAGGTCTGCGTAACGTCGCGGCCGGCGCCAATCCGATTGCGCTCAAGCGCGGCATTGACCAGGCCACCGAGGCCGTTGTCGAAGCCCTGTTAGAGCTAGCCAAGGACGTTGAAACCAAGGAAGAGATCGCGGCCACGGCTTCGATCTCGGCCGGGGATGAAGCCATTGGCTCGCTGATTGCCGAGGCCATGGACAAAGTTGGCAACGAGGGTGTTATCACCGTCGAAGAATCAAACACCTTTGGTTTGGAACTTGAGCTGACTGAGGGCATGCGTTTCGACAAGGGCTACTTGTCGATGTACTTCCAGACCGACGCTGATCGCCAAGAGGCGGTGCTCGAGGACGCCTACATTTTGCTGGTCGAATCCAAGATCAGCTCCGTTAAGGACCTACTGCCGCTGCTGGAGAAGGTCTCCCAGGCTTCCAAGCCTCTGGCCATCGTGGCCGAGGATGTGGACGGTGAGGCTCTGGCCCTGCTGGTGGTCAACAAGGTGCGTGGCTCGTTCAAGTCAGTTGCCGTCAAGGCACCCGGCTTTGGCGACCGGCGCAAGGCCATGTTGCAGGATATTGCCGAGCTGACCGGCGCTCAGGTCATCAGTGAGACTGTTGGTCTGAAGCTGGAAAACGCCACCCTTGACATGCTGGGCACCGCCCGCAAGGTGGTTGTAACCAAGGACGACACCACGATTGTCGATGGCGCCGGCGATGCCGAAGCGATTGCCGCTCGGGTGGCGCAGATTCGCGCCGAAATCGAAGCCTCCGACTCTGACTATGACCGCGAGAAGCTGCAGGAACGGCTGGCCAAGCTGGCCGGCGGCGTGGCCGTGATCAAGGCCGGAGCCGCCACCGAGGTTGAGCTCAAGGAGCGCAAGCATCGCATCGAGGATGCGGTGCGTAACGCCAAGGCCGCTGTCGAAGAGGGCATCGTGGCCGGCGGCGGTGTGGCGCTGATGCAAGCCGGGGCTGACGCCTTTGCCGAATTGTCCCTCGAGGGTGACGAATCGATTGGCGCTGGCATTGTCAAAGTGGCGCTGGATTCGCCGATCAAGCGGATCGCGGAAAACGCTGGCCTCGAAGGCGGCGTGGTGGTCGAAAAGGTCCGCCACCTGCCCGCCGGCCAGGGTCTGAACGCGGCAACCGGTGTCTATGAAGACCTCATGGCCGCTGGCATTGCCGATCCGGTCAAGGTCACCCGTTCGGCTCTGCAAAACGCCGCCTCGATTGCTGGGTTATTCCTGACAACCGAGGCCGTCGTAGCAGACAAGCCGGAGAAGGCTCCTCCACCTGGTCCTGAGGCCGGTGGCGGTATGGGCGGCATGGACTTCTGATCGACTGAGGTTCTTTTACCCAATAGGGGCGGGTGACGCGGTGGGGCGCGTTGCCCGCCCTTTGCTCTTGATCTGGTGCCCGATGCCGCCTGTTGCGCCGGGCGTTTTCCTCACCTTTTGGTGAAAAGCCGGTGCAGGGGGAAAACAGACCCAATATGCGCTATGCAGCGCATGAGTAAAAGCGCTAGATTCTTTTTTCATGGCGAACAGTCACACCCCAATCAAAGTTGGCATTGTCGAAGACGAGGGCCTACTGCGCTCCATGCTGAGCGACCTTGTGGCCGCCCATCCGAGTCTCGAAGTTGTCGGAGCCGCCTCTGGGGCGGCCGAGGCCAGGGTTCTGTTCCCGCCCGGTTCAATTGACCTGGTCTTGATGGATGTGGCCCTTGGCGACGGCAATGGTGTGGCCCTGGGTGTGTCGATGCAAAGAGCCCACCCTGACTTGATTGTGATGCTCTTATCGAGCCACGACGTTATGGACCTGGTGTTGTCTATTCGCGGCAATGTACCCCACCCCTGGAGCTACTTGTCGAAGCGTAGTTCTGTCACCCAAGAGGTCTTGTTCCGCTCAATCATGGCGGCGGCCTCCGGTGAGGTCATCTTGGATCCGGAGCTAACCGAACGCTCCAAGCCGCGTGAAGGGGCCGCTGCCGCCCAGTTGTCAAACGCCCAGCTGCAGGTTCTGCGGCTAGTGGCGCAGGGCTTTTCCAATGCCACTGCGGCCGAGCTACTTGGCCTGTCGCGCCGCAGCGTCGAGAACCATCTTCAGGCCATTTACCGAACCTTTGGCATTACTTCGCAAGACGCCTCACCGCGGGTGGCCGCCGTGCTGCAGTTCTTGCAGCAAACTACGCGAGCCTGATCTGTATGGCTCGGCGGCAGCGCCTAAATCAGGATGGTGAGCGCTGGCTATACCTCTGGTTTGCCGTCGCCTTTGCCTTGGTGTTGTCGCTGGCCATGGTGCTTGAATGGGCCGTCGCAGTGACCTGGTGGCGGCCTTACCTACCGAGCGAGTATTCGGCCGCCTCAATGGTGCCAAGTGTTTGGCTGGCCACTTTTGTGCCGACTTTGTTGGGAGTGTTGGCCCTGTTCCCGGTCTACCCGGCTGGCCGGCCGCGCTGGTGGCGCGTCTCAATGGTGGTGCTGGTGACGCTGCTACTGCTGCCCCTAAGAGCGGCTGCCCAGTTGGCGCTGTGGGGGGCCTATGGTAACGAAACCTCATTGGCCCTGGACACGTTTGTTGGTTCGCTTACCTCCGGGGCGGCCATTGGTTTGGCCGTCTACCTGGCCGGTACCCAGATGGCTGCCGTCAAGTCGGAGCGGCTGGCGGCCCAGCACGAGTTCCAGTCGCGCCAGGCAGCCCTGGTACTCGAAAACGAGGAGCTGCGTGTCCGCCGCGAGGTCTCTGACACTCTTCACGGACGCATCCAGCAGCGGCTTGTTTTCCTTGGCAGCCAAATTGAGCAAGTTAGGTCCACACTTCACGGCAGCGGCCAGGCTGAGGCGGCCAGCCGGTTGCAGGCTGTTATCGCTGATCTCGACGAATTGCGCGAAACCGATGTCCGCGCTTTGTCACATTCACTGTTCCCACTTGGCGTTGACGTTGGCCTAACGCAAGCCTTGACCCTCCAAGTAAGCCGGATCCCAGCCCAAATCGAGGCTTCGCTTGATATCACCGATGCCGCGGCCGCACTTGATTCACTGACAGGACCTGGCCTTGAGCTGGCCGAGCGCGTCTTACTGGCCCAAGTAGCCGAGGAAGGCGTCACCAACGCCATCAAACATGGCGAAGCCAAGCGGATCTGGATCACGCTCGATGTTGATCGTCTCAGCTCCGACGCTGACGGCGATCACCTCGAGCTTTGCGTCCGCAATAACGGCCAGCCCGTCGCGCCCGAGGCCCAGATGTCCGGGTTGGGCTCGCTCAAAACTCGCGCCCGGCAACATGGCGGCGATTTAGCCCTGACCGCTGGTGGCGAGGGCAGGGTTGTGCTGCGAGCCTGGATCAAACACCACCGGCCGCCAGCCGATCAGGAGGCAATAGCGGCCCTCGAAGCGGCCCCTGAAACGCCGGTGGTGGCCGTGGACACCTCCCCCAGCGTCGAGGCTGCTCAGGCGGCCGTTCAGGTTGCGCCGGTGGAGGCCGCGGACACCTCCCCCAGCGTCGAGGCTGCTCAGGCGGCCGTTCAGGTTGCGCCGGTCGAATCTGAGCCCACCACTTTGGCCACCCAGGCGCCAGATACCCAGGGGCTTCCAGCGCCGGCCGGACAACAAGACGCCAGCCAAGGCGCCCAGGCGTCTAGTCCTAACGAGCCGGCTGTGCCTGAAACCAGCGAACCACCCACTTAGCCGCCCAGGCGGCTGGCCGGCCCACTATTGGGCGAACATGGCAACGTTTTGCTGCTCAACTTCGCTGTAGGTGTGACCAGCCTGAGCCAAGGCCTGGTTAATTGATTCCAGGGCCTGCTCCAACGAGCGCTGGGCGCCTCGCCATTGCTCCATGGCGCCCTGGAAGGCGTTGGCAGCCGCACCTCGCCAAGAAGACTGGAGTTCGGCTAGGCGGCCGTTCATCCCGGCCACCTCTGAGTTGATTGAGGCGATTGAGCTGCGCACGCCGGCTGAGGCGCAGGCAATGGCCTCAGAATTGACTTCAAAGATCGACATTTTGCTTTGTCCTTTCTAGTTCTGGCCACCCTAGAGATGAAGCCGTCGCGGCGTTTGCGATTGGCCCTCGGCCTGTGGACGAGGTGAAAACCCTGGTAGAAACGCCCGGCACAACCAAGCCGACCGCTCAGGGCCACAAACCAGACGAAGGCTAACCTAAGGTGCCCCGGCCAACCCACGGGCCGGCATCGGCCAACGCCACCGATGCAGCCAACTGTTTGGGACCGAGCGCCGCTCACGGTAGAGTGACCTTGCCCAAGCGGCCTAGCGCCTGTAGCTCAACGGATAGAGCATTTGACTACGGATCAAAAGGTTGGGGGTTCGAATCCCTTCAGGCGCGCCCGGCTGGGCATGGAGGCGTCGCCTAGTGGCCTATGGCGCCCGCCTGCTAAGCGGGTTGGGGAGGTTGATTCCCCTCGCGGGTTCAAATCCCGCCGCCTCCGCC